>JBILFA010000105.1:0-12380 GCA_044351795.1 Bdellovibrionota bacterium
TCAACGGCATGGCGGGCGCTACTGCTGAGTTCTGTTTGAGGCTCAAGACCCACGAAAGCGGAAGTGTTGCATTTCACGAGATCAGAGGACCTCAGCAGGCGGCATCCGATGCGCACTTCCAGCTCGAATTCACTTCACCGCGTTGCCAAATGGTGATGGCCCACGTCAGCGTAGGGATGCAGGCGGCCTCTCGGCTGATGGGCCTCTAGAAGCACCGAGTGGCTCCGTAATAGCGGGATGCTCGGCCGTCATCTCTGGACTATCCAAGATATCCTCTGAAGCTGTCGGCTCCTTAGGGATCGTTTCTCTAAAGGCTCTTACTGACAAAGGCTCTGCGCCTACGATAAGGCGCGCGCCTCTCGCGGAGAGCGCGTAATTCCACAACCACGAAAGCACTACGAAGACCTTGTTGCGAAACCCTACCAGGAACAGCACATGCACAAAGGACCATAAGAGCCATGCAGGGACCCCGCCGAATTTGAAGCGACCGATCTGGGCGACAGCCTTCGCTTTGCCGATCGTCGCCATACTTCCTTTGTCTTTGTAGGCGAACGCGGGTCGACGATCGACCGCTTTTGCCGCAAGCTCGCGCTTGATAATCTCTCCGACAAAGCGCCCTTGTTGAATGGCGGCCTGTGCAACGCCGGGCACAGGCGCTCCGGTGCCGGCGTCTTTCGCTGCGGCCATGTCGCCGATTACGAACACGTGATCGTAACCGGGAACGGAGAGATCCGGATTAACGATGACGCGACCCGCGCGGTCCAACGGAACTCCGATCGTTTGGGTAAGGGGCGACGCCTTCACCCCGGCGGCCCAGAAAACGTTTTGAGCATCGATGCGTCGATCCCCAACCATAACTCCGAGTGGATCGACCTGCGTTACAGCCGCGTTGAGTATCACCTCGATGCCCATGCGCGTAAGCTCGCGTTGTGCCATCGCGGAGAGCTTCGGATCAAAGGTAGGCAAGAGCCGCGGTGATGCATCGATCAGCACTATGCGGGCGGTTGATGTATCGACGTTGTGAAAGTCGTCCTTAATTGTATCTACCGCTATCTCCTTAAGCACGCCAGCGAGCTCCACGCCGGTCGGCCCCCCTCCCACTATGACGAATGTGAGCTTGGCGCGACGCGACGCTTCATCAGGCTCGTACTCGGCCTCTTCAAACGCCAAGAGAATTCGCTTGCGGATCTCTACCGCGTCCTCAATTGACTTTAGTCCGGGAGCTTCTGCCTGCCATTCGTCGTGACCAAAGTAGGAGTGCGTGGCGCCCGCAGCCAACACCAAGTAGTCGAAGTGGGTGTGGCTTTCATGAAACCCAACGGTGCGCTCGCCTAAGTTCACCCCAGTTGCCTGGGCGAGGCATACCCGTACGTTCTTCTGAGAGCGGAAGATGCGTCGGATGGGGTAGGCTATGTCTGCTGGCGAAAGGGCGGCCCCGGCAACCTGGTACAAGAGGGGCTGAAAGAGGTGGTAGTTCTGTTTGTCAACGAGGCTTACGACCGCTTTAGCCCCTTTGAGGGCCTTGCAGACGTGAATGCCGCCAAACCCTGCTCCAATTACGACCACATGTGGTATCCGGTTCCTCGCGCACATAGAACAGTTACCTATCACAGGACGCTTTCTGCGGATATGAAGCCGGTGATGACGCAGTTAAGGTTAAGTTAACAGGCTGCGAAAAAGGGTCCCTTCCGACCCGTGACGAAACCGTTCTCATGTAGTATGAACGTGACATATTTCAGCTGTTTAGGGGTTCCTCATGTCGAGTTCCGTTTCTCTCGTAAGTGCCTACCGAAGCTATACCTGTCGCGAACTGCGGAGTTCGCATGCCGGACGGAACGTGACCTTGTCGGGGTGGATCCTCCGCAAGCGCGACCACGGTGGAGTGGTGTTTGTCGATCTCAGGGACAACTACGGTGTAACTCAAGTAGTACTCAACGATGTTGGAGTGGACGTGATCCAAGAATTACGGGTTGAGTCCGTGATTCGGGTTAACGGTGTCGTCGTGAAGCGCTCACCGGAGATGATCAACGCCAAGATCGAAACCGGAGAGATCGAGCTCCACTGTACGGAGATCGAGGCTCTCTCGCACTGCGATGTTCTGCCGTTTCAGATCGCCGAGGACGATAAGGCCCCTGAGCCGACCAGACTTACCTACCGATTTCTCGACCTTCGACGCGAGAAGGTGCATGCGAACATCTTGACTCGCTCTCAGGTGATTAGAAGTATCCGGGACAAGATGCACGAGATGGGTTTCAACGAGTTTCAAACCCCCATCCTTACCAGCAGCTCCCCGGAAGGGGCACGCGATTTCTTGGTTCCGTCGCGTTTTCATCCCGGCCGGTTCTTTGCGTTGCCGCAAGCGCCGCAGCAGTTCAAGCAGCTCTTGATGGTGTCTGGTTTCGATCGATACTTTCAGATCGCCCCGTGTTTCCGCGATGAAGATCCGCGCGCTGATCGATCGCCCGGTGAGTTCTACCAGTGCGATATGGAGCTCTCCTTCGTAGAACAAGAGGATGTGTTTCGGGTGGGAGAGGCGCTCATTAGCGATCTGTGGCCTCGCTTTACCAGTGACTTCGTTACCCCTGCGCCGTTTGTGCGTATTCCGTACGACGAGGCGCTCTCCACGTACGGCATCGATAAGCCCGACCTGCGTAATCCGCTCGTGATAAAGGACGTCGGAGCAGCGTTCGCCGATTGTTCGTTTCAGGTCTTTCAAAAGGTTCTTGCCGATAAGGGGAGCATATTCGCTATAGCGTTACCGGAGATGACGGCACCAGCGCGCAAGTACTTCGACGACACGATTGCGCTCTTCACCAAGTGGAGTGGGCAAGGGCTTGCGTACCTCATCCCTGAGGACGGTGGGTGGCGCGGATCTATATCGAAGTTCGTTGGTCCAAGCGAACAGGCGCGACTTACTGAGGAGCTGGGACTTCGCTCCGGGCAGGTGGTGTTCCTGGCTGCCGGAAAGCCTAAGGAGATCCTGCCGCACCTTGGCAAGCTCAGGATTAAGCTCGGAGAGGATTTCAATCTCCTGACAGGAGGTTTTCATTTCTGTTGGATTACCGATTTCCCGCTGTACGAGTGGGATGAAGATACCCGCAGTATCGCCTTCAGTCACAACCCGTTCTCAATGCCTGCCGGTGGCCTCGATGCGCTTTTGAATCAGGATCCGCTTACGATTAAGGCGTACCAGTACGACATCGTTTGCAACGGGCACGAGCTCGCGAGCGGAGCGATACGAAATCACCGCCCGGACATCATGTACAAGGCTTTCGAGATCGCCGGGCATCCAAAGGAGACCGTCGACGAGAAGTTCGGCGGTATGATCAAGGCGTTCAAGTTCGGAGCTCCCCCCCACGGAGGTATGGCGCTCGGTATCGATCGCATCGTGATGCTCCTTACGGGAGAGTCGGCGATCCGTGACGTGATCGCATTCCCGCTCGCGCAGTCGGTTGAAGATCTCCTCATGGGTGCTCCGGGCACGATCTCCGAGAAGGCGCTCAAGGATGTTCATATCCGGGTCGTCATGCCGGAGCTGCCCAAGGCGGGATAGGTGGGCAGGTGCCTGGTCTCGGTAATCGACCGAATTCTCATTATGGTGGGATGGTCACACAGAGAGCGGTAAGGACGGTGAGGGGGAAGGGAATCGGCGACCGATTCCGTCCTTCAAGTACTTGACGTTGAAGTTGAGGAGCAAGCCTGTTGGGATCTGGGCGAGCTTCATGTAGGTGATGAGTTGCGCGTCGTGGATACTCAAGACGTGCTCGCGGTGTACCTCGATAGCGCAGCCGATAACTGTGCGAGTAACACCCCTCGCTGCTCTCGCCGAACTCTTTGTGCATATTCATAGAGGTCAGGATCGGCAACCGCCTCGGATAGTTGCGTAGCGGCGCGGACAGAGGGGCCCTTTAAGAGAACAAGGGGGTCGACGGGACTGTCGCCGTCACGCGAACGATCTGGCACTTTATCGTTTGGAAGCTTAATGGTACAAAGTGAGCCACTGCACTCGTGCCCGAGTGATGAAATGGTAGACATACGGGACTTAAAATCCCGGGGGAGAAATCCCGTGTCGGTTCGAGTCCGACCTTGGGCACCACTGATGTGTAGACCTCTTTACGGTCGCGGCACTATGTAGAACGACGCGGCAGTCCAGACCCAGCTAGAAAAGAGACCTCGCCTTCAGCAAGATCCTCTCGCTAAAGCTCAACATCTTGTGCTGTTCGAGCGCGTCGATAATGAGCGATTTAAATCGCTCCGGTGGAGTGCCCTTGAGCAAGGGCGCGGCCATCGATAGGGTGTTGGCGGCGATGAGCCACCGTTCCTCAATCTCTAGACCGGCCGCACTGATGGCGTCGAAGAAATCTTCGATTCGGTTCTTGATCGATTCAGGTGTCACCTCGCGCTGACCGACACTGGAAGTGGTCCAAGATGTGTATATGCGAGACATGCGCTCCTCTTTGTGGTCGACGTCCTTTACCATCTGACTCAGGAGGGCGGGCAATCCGGAAGGGTCCTTAAAGGCCGACTTTATGATGTCGAGAAGAAGCTTTTGATCGTCGGCCGAGATGGGGTCAACGGCGCCCGGGTCGTACCAAACTACAGTCGGCAATCCATCGCGAGCGACGATAGCTCCGCTTGTCGGATCTTTGAGAACACCGAAGTTTCCGAGATTAACGTCCGATTGATAGGCCGATCCGGTCAGCAAAAGCCGTAGAACTTCGAGTCCTACCTCATTTCTAATCCCGGCGCTGTCGTAGCCCTGCTTGTCGATCTCCGGATCGTCGAGTTCGTAACCCGGTAAAAGTGACGCTACTAGGATACCATCGGTACAGAGCTCTTCATCGATCTCCGGTGTCGTAAAGCGAGCCACCGGAGTCACGGCACGTAAGTTGGCAGCGAGCTGCTTGCTATTGAGAGCCTCCAGGCTCGTGTCAGTCTGGCGCGTCAATTGTTGGCGTATTACCTCTGCGGTGTTGCCGGGTAAGATCAGATTCCCAAAGGGACGGTGTTGGTTGATGTATTCGACTAGCCTCGTGATGTATTCGCAATCCTGACTAATCTGGGCGCGAATAAAGGGATGGATCGCTTTTACTGCTCGTGGGGTATCACCGTTGAGCGGGGTCGCTATGAAGGCGGCGGCCATCGAGCCCTCGGCGATCTTACGACCACTTCGCGAGTTATCGAAGACAGGGCGACCAAAGACGGCTTCGGTGTTGTGGTAAAAGAGGGTCGAGTCGATCTCGTGATTGCGGCTCGAGAGCTCTCGAAAAGCGCGTTTGTACTCAGGCGGAATATCGAGGGTCGCGAGCTTCTGACCGAACTTCACGAATCCCTGGCCCAACCCGCTCAAGATACCAGCTACAACCGCTGGGAGCTGATCTTGTTGTCGTTTCGAAGCTTCCCATACTCGCATGATAAGGGTTGGGAGTCGTCCTGGAGGGCAGTTCTCGAAAGCGAAAGCGATAAACTTCGCGATAGCCTTCCTTTCCTCCACAGGAAGCGCGTTGAGGTGGGTCATGGAGCGCACGAGGGTTCTACCGGTTAGTTGGAAGAACTCGTGAGCGACTTTTTTGTTGCTGAGGATGCCCGCGTCTCCAGAGAGGCACTCGGCGAGAAGATCGGTGATCGTTCGTTCATTGAGAAGTCCTCCCTGTAGATTTTCGGCTGTCTCGATCGATATGCCGAACATCTTTTGTGCTCGGACCAGGGAGTCAGGGAGCTTGAATATCGGGGGGGCTTTATCTCCAATATAATCCTTGTCGACAAAGGAGGGAACCTTGGCGGGCTGCAAGGGGAGCTTCTTCTGGAGCTGCTCCACTGACCTGGTCTCCGTAGAGCGGTCGCGGAGCCACGCACTGATAGGGGACTCGAACTTTCGCGCACCCATTAAGTACAGGAGTGCTTGCGCTTTATCGTACGGAGAGAGGAGCTGAATAAGAGAGAAGACGGAGTCGGTTGACACTCGCGACTCAGAGCCTATGTTCGGTGATATCTGCGTTACGATCGGATCAGCTAGCAGCCCTGCGAGGGCCTCCTTGAGAGATCGAGAGTTAGCGTTGTCAATAAATTCTCGTAGATGTTTGTCTCGTTCTCGAGAGGGCTGGGTGAATGCAGATAGAATCGCCAGGAGGTGCTCGTCGTTGGCAACGAGAGGGTGCGCGAGCTCTGGAATGTGTTCGAAAACTTTCGTTCTCAGATTGCGAATACTTGGATGGTCGAGGAACGCCTGCATGTCCTGCTTACAAAGCTCATAGAGTCGGACCTCTGCCGTTTGCGCTAGTCCCTGATTTTTTAACCCCTCGCGCAGGAGGTGAAGAACCTCAATATCTGTCTCAGAGACGATCTGGAGCTGTACCGCTTTCATGTCGTCAAGGTAGGCTAGGCTCGGATACTCCAGAGCTTTGCACAGTAGCTGGTCTCGCTCGAGGGTCTTGACTGGATATGCGTCTAGTAACGCTACTGCCTTCTCGACTCCCGCAGCCATACTGTCGAGTTCCGCACTGTAGAGCTCGTCGAAGAGAAGTCGGCATTGAAAGATCAAGAAGGAGGAGCTTTCGGGGCGAGTATAGGGAGTCTCGTCGTACGCCTCTCTTCCGCTACCGGCCCAGGCCTCAGTCGTTTCATCGTGCCCGTCGACACGTATTCGATGCTCGAGAGAGAACTCCCGAGCGTGGTTCGCCGAGGCGAGGTTTATCATTCGAGATGCTTCTGCGGTAACGGTTCGATTCTGCGAAAAGAGTTCCGCAAATCGCTCTCGAAGGAACAATTTTGTAGTCTCCCTGTCAGAGGGGGTGATCTGCAAGAGTTTGTGTGACTGTTTTGCGACAGAGAGGACGTCATCCTCAAATTTCTCCTCTCCAATGTGCGAAATCCCTTCGGTGTGGTATCGCGCTGTGTGTCGTTGACGAAGATGGTCTCTGATCGAGTCGTAGTCGGCATCGCGCGGTGCAGTATCGCCTATCTCGATGAGGGTGAGAGGCCTACCTTCAGCGCCTCGAGATATCGTCAAGATACGAAACTCACCCCCCGGTCGTCGGCGAAGTATGAGCGGCTCTTGTATGCCATCCTCCCCATCAAGGCCATTTATCTCGACGCACATCGAGATGTGCCGGAATTCTAGAGCCAGAAAAGTTTCCTGAGTCGTTTGAGCGAATGGACTATAGGCTTCCAAAAGCGGTTTCAGGAGTCGAGTGCTCTCAGAGACTACATCTTCGTCTTTCAGGGCGGTCGCTATTGATAGTAAGGCGTACCGAAGCGCTGGATTCTGATCGAGCAGACCCACGAGCTTACGATGTTCGTCCTCTGTCCCGTTCTTCGCGATGTCGATGGCAAGAAAGGGTATCTCAGGTGCACCAAAGAGTAGACTCGAGCCGAAGCGCTGCGTCTGCTTTTCGGCGATCGTAGTGATATCGTCGAGGCATTGTAGGGCCGTTGCGCCCGCTTGCATTTTCCCTTTGACGTACTGGTTTACGATGAGCGAAAGACACAAACAAAAATCTTCCCGGGTGTTGTCGATAGTGACTGTGGGGTTAAGTTCTTCCGTGTTCCAAACAATCCGAGCGGGGTTTAGGTTTTCGAGTAGAAGCGAGATCTCCGACTGGTCGAGTCGATTAAGTTCATCATAAAATTCAGCTACTAAGTTCGGCAGCTCGATATCCTCGGAGTCGTAATATTCCGCGAACTCCCGGAACCAATCGCTGACACGCTCCTCGGATAGATCGGATAAGAGATCTTCGATGCTGACGGGAATAGGCACCGAATCGTCGCAGGCTGCTGTGGAGGTCCCACACCATGATCTGAACTCCTCCTTGTCGAGGAAGAGCTTATGCGGACGGAGCTCCCTCGTTTCCCTAAAAATGATTTTGTTTGCCGTATTACCGAATATATTTTCAGCTTGTATGTGCTCTCCAGCGGGCCTGTCGATCGGAAGAGTAGCTACGTCGATGCGTGATAGCGGAGCGGAAGGAGGAGCTGTGTCGGTAAGATGTGGCAGTTGCTTAGAGAGCAGGTCGTTGGCTCGTACTCTTCGCGGTGTCGATGGATGGCTGCTCAGCAAGGGGATGTCGATAATCTCATTCTCCGCTCTCGACGCTAGCCGTGTTTGCTTGATTGCTTCGTGCTCGGCTTGACTGATGGATTGAAGGGCAATGCCGATGCTCCTTGGATCCTCACCTCTTTGGGAGGAGACGAGCGCTGCGATCCTATCGCAGTGGTACTCGACCTCGTAACCCCGGAAGAAGGCGCCCAGTGGGTCATCGATGGAATGAGCAAGCGTTTCCCGAATCTCGCGCATAACCGCCATATGAGCGAGCTCATGATAGAGGACGCTGTGCACGACAGGTGCATTGTAGCTCAAAGCTTCAAGGAGTGGAGTGTTCAGATAGACAGAGCCGGAGATGGGATTTACGAACGCTTCCGGTAGGTAGGCCTGTAATTAGCTTGGATCGCGCACTGATCTCAAGCTCTTAACCGGATAGCGAGCGAAGATGTGTAAGCTTACGCCCTGAGGGTTTATTCCCAGAATCTGAGCGGCTTCTCGTAACGAACTTTCGAGATACTGATGCGTGGGGTGGCCTGCGGGAACGATGCGGTGGGACTTTTGCATCCTCGCGTCGAAGGCGCGAGCCTCTCGTGCCTGCCTTTCGACGAGCAGATCGAGGGCCGCTTCTCTGTCGCCACGCGTTGAGCGATCTACCAGGCTAAGCGGTTGCCGCTCGTCTACGGTTGTGGTGGGTGCGGTCCGGCTGGGATCAGCGCTGTTCGCTGCCGTTGCGTCTCGTGCTTTTGCCATCTATTCACACCTCTCCCGGCTGTTATGGGGTTGATGGAGTAGTTTGAGCTTTAAGAGATAACCCACTGAAGAGCTTGAGTAATAAACGCGTCGCTCGGTGAAGGCACTATGCTCACGGGACCTCTCTCCAGATAGCACCAAAGTTACCCCCCTCGAATCGACGAAGACTCACATGAGTGACTGCGATTTACACGCGTCTGCCAACGTTCCCTTTCTGATCACAGTCTCCCTGGTACCGTGTATCTGGCGACCGTCATTGATCTCTTTATAACCCTAGGTCAAGGGTCCGGCTGCGCGATTGATATGTAGAGAGGGGGTGAAGGTTGTGGTAGTTGTGAGCTTTACCTTATCCTTACCGAAATCGCCGGATGAGAATCAGGAAGCCGGTGCAGGTGCAAGATGATGAGAAGGATAAGGATTAAGAGGAGGAGAAGCGCCTACTACGAAGAAGTGTGAGAGTCGCACACGAGCGTTATCGGAATCGGTAAAATGGGCAAGCGGTGATCGTTTTTCGCTACTGCGAGGGAGGCGTTAACGGCGCATGAGGAAGGATATGTTGAAAGGTCTCTTTTGTGGTTTCGTTGCTGTACTCTTCTCTTTTCGGTGCGCGGTCGCCGATATTCCTCCGGGTCCCATGAGTGAGCAGATGCGAGGGGTTACAAGTGCTCAGCTTGATCTCGGAGTAAGCCTGGTTCGCGCCTACAGTGGAGAGCCGAACATCGTATTGTCGCCCTACAGCCTCCACGCGGCGTTGACGCTCGCGAGACTTGGGGCAAAGGGGGACACCGCCGCAGAGCTCGATAAGGTGCTTTTCCCTCGAGGATATTCCTTTAGTGTGCTTCAGGGGTATGCCGCCCTCAATCGCAACATCACGACAGAGAAAGAGGGGGTACAGGCGTCCCTTGCAAACTCTATCTGGATCGAGCAGCAGGCGAGCTTTCTCGACGAGTACGTTCGAAACACGCGGAGCTTCTTCGACTCCGAACCGAAAAAGATGGATCTATCCAAGCCGGAAGAGACTCGCGCCGGTATTAATAAATGGGTCGCAGACCGAACAGCCCAGCGTATTACTGATCTTATCCCGGCAGGCTTCGTTACTCCTGACCTCGTCTCGGTGCTCGTGAACGCCTTGTACTTCAAGGCCTCATGGAGCGATCCTTTTTCTGAAGGGGCGACCAAGAACGCCCGCTTCTGGATCTCCACCTCAAAGAACGTCGATGTTCCAATGATGAGCGTTACACACACAGCGCCGTACTATGAAGATGAGCGTTGGCAGGCCGTGTCACTGTCGTACACTGGTAACACTTTCGAATATCTTGTGCTCATGCCGAAGATAAAACTTTCAGCCGGAGATCTAGCTCGACAACTCGAATCTTCGGTGGTGCTGAAAGCTCTTGAGTCTCTCCACAGGGAGCGTGTTCAGCTCTCCATGCCGAAGCATGAGCTTCGTTACAAACGTGATGTTACAGAGGATCTCCGTCGGCTGGGGCTCTCGAAGGCATTGTCCGGTGCTGCTGATTTCTCGGGGATCTCCACTGTGCCTGTTCAGATAGGTGCGGTGCTGCATGAATCCTTCGTCAAAGTTGACGAGAAGGGAACCGAGGCTGCTGCCGCCACCGCAGTTATGATGGCTAAGAGTGCGATGTTCATGGGGGAGCCTAAGGTTATGATGGTGGACAGGCCTTTTGTGTTCGCGCTCATGCATCGCGAGAGCCGTGCCCCGCTCTTCCTCGGGGTGATCGGAGAGCCTCGTTCCTAGCTAGCACCCGGCATTTTGTTGCTGTTGTCGGCGATTCCTTGTCATCGATTCATCGCATGCGCGCGAAACTCATGACTCTCGTCATGGAACCTAGGTTCGGTTCTGGGGCATAAGTGCCCAAATCTATCGGGCAGCGTATTAACGGCCTGCCGTTGACAGAGGGCGATAGCAGCGTCTCTCTGGCATACGTGGGTGCCCGATAGTTGAGAGCACAAGGACTGAAAGTTATGGCGACAGCGGCACGAGCGGAAAAAGCGGCAACTGAACAGATAGGAATTCTAGAGGGGGCTCTTTCAGGGACGGTGCATCTGTACCTCCTGGTGAAGACCGCCCATTGGAATATCCGAGGGCCGCGTTTCATAGCGTTGCACGAACTATTCGACGAGATCGCCCAGTCGATCTTGTCATTTGTTGATATCGTGGCGGAACGGATCGCTGCGCTTGACGCGCCGGTCACCGGTGCGCTTCCGCAATCGCTGGAACAACAGGACTTGGCATTGAGGGACCTCACCGAGGATGGGTATCTGGAGTTGGTCCATGGTTCATTGATGAAAAGGGTTGGCGAACTTCATGACGAGATCGAAACCTTCGAGCGGGCGGGGGATCCTACTACGGTAGACATCCTCACGGATCTGCTACGAGAGGCGGAGAAACAAGCATGGTTAGTTCGCTCTCACCTCTCTCCATCGAGGAACGCGACGAGTGGAAAACTAGGCAAGGCAGCGGCTGCCGTGCCGGTTCGTCGACGTAAGTAACTCGGCAGCCGCACACTGCTCTCTGCAGATTTTTGGGGGACGCCCCCCGGGGTAAGAGCTGCCCCATGACACACGGAAGGACTATACAATGACACCTACTCATCACGGAACGGAACTTGAACACCCGCCGCGCGATTCAGGTTCGCCTGATTCCCCGGAGCAAGAGACCTATCGACTCTTAATCCGAACGGCCAGTCGCTTGGAGGCGGAGCTGAATCGCGTCTTTCGCCCGTATGACCTCACCGGGGCAACATACAACATTCTTCGAGTGCTGGAACGTGCGGGAGGCGAGGGGCGCTCGTGCGGCGACATCGCTCAGCAGCTCATTGCTGAGGTGCCCGATATGACTCGGTTGCTCGATCGTCTCGAACGGCTCGGCTATGTGGTGCGAGAGCGCAGTCGCGTTGATCGGCGTATGGTCAAGGTGTCGGTAACTGAGAAAGGACTTGAGGCGGTTCGTTCCCTCGAAGAGCCTGTCAAAGAGTGCCATCGAAAGCAGCTCGGGCACATCAAGCCTGAGAAACTCGAACAGCTTCACCAGGTGCTCGGTGAGATTCGACCGGAAGAGGGGATCGACGCTGGAACGTCCATGGAGGAAGAGCGTGAGGTAGGCGCGCCTCCGAGTCACTAAACTCGGTCGGTTGCGCTATCAACTAAGGGCCAGCCGGACTCTGGACAGTGAGAAGGGTTTTGGAATAACGGGGTTCACCGAGATCCTTGTTACAGTATCGCTTTTCAGGAATGTGCTCATCGCAGTGTCGCCAGCGTTTCTCGTTCGAGCGTTGACGGCGATCTCTTCATAAATTGAGGGGATCTTCAGGCCACTTGTGCTTGGGATAGCGTCCTCGCAGCTCCTTTCGTACCAGAGGATACCCGTTCGTCCAGAAGCTCGTCAGATCTTGAGTAACTTGCATCGGTCGTCGTGCAGGCGAAAGTAGGTGTAGAGTAATAGGGATCTTGTTTGGACCGATAGTTGGAGTTTGCTTCCAGCCGAACAGCTCTTGAATCGTAGCCTCGAGGATTGGCGCACTTCCCGGTTCGTAGCGGATTCGTCGTGCGCGACCCGATGGGAGTG
>JBILFA010000046.1:0-24946 GCA_044351795.1 Bdellovibrionota bacterium
ATTCTCACTTCCGCGCTATTCTGCTACGCTCCTACTTCGGCACTTCATTTTAGACAGTATGGCAATTGACTTCTCAAAATACTTCGTACTGGAAGACTACAAAGCGCTAAATCCTGATCTTCAATTTTCGACTGATAGTGGATACCTCGACCACTGGCAACGCTGCGGTATTAATGAGCTACGACTATTCAACAGGAAGTTAGTTGATATTGATTGTGAGTTCTCGCACGAGGCCAATTTCTTCAGCCCCTATTTTACCTACCTATACAATAATAATTTATTTCACCCGACCATTACCGTGCATTCCCACGTTGGGATGGAGCCCTTCTATCGCCATCTAAGAGACAAGATTTCTATAGAATTTACAAAGACTACGAGGGCAACCTGTTTGATTTCGTGGTTTATTTTGGATCACCACCTAGAGTTGTATCAAGAGAGAAAACATCTAGTTTTGCCGGACTTTAAAAAATATTATACGCACGATCTTTTCAAATTTCCCAAGCCAATATTACTTCTCAGTAACAAGTACGATCTAAACCTCCTACAGCATCAACTATTATATAGAGCCGCCACAGTTCTTGACCTCTTTGAGAAACTGAATGACCGGTATCAAATCATATACCTGCAATCTCCCCCTCTTGTTCAACCCAATGGTTATGCTATCGAACATTTAGAGGAACCCATCCTGGATGAAAAATGCGCTGATTTCGAGCATTTTGGTCCCCGAGGACTGCAAAGATTGAAGGAACAATATCCCGACATAGTTTTTTTCGATGATTTATTGTCCGAACACAACGTCCCCTACAATGAGCTACTTTTAAAAGTGCTCAGCAGTTGCGTCAACTACATCAGTCATCCTAGTGGCTTGAGTGAGCTTATAGCTCGCTATTTCGCTGAGAAGATAGTTTGTTGGGATGTTCCGTATCTCCGGGGGGCGGTAGAAAGTGGTCTGTATATAACGGATTCACGCTTCGTAACGCATGATGAGATGAACAACCTTGCTGTTATGGAGCGGCACTGCAAAGACTTGTTTATGTAGCGCGTCATTCGGAGCACACTCTTTCGAGTTACAAGATCTGTCAGCACTGTGGAATCAAAAAGCGTGCGTAGGTAACTCCTAAAGTCAACTGGTGAGTTCAGGAGCACTTCCGGAAACCCGCCGCGTTCGAGATATCGCTGAAACGTGCCCGAGGACGATCTTGATTAGCTCCGAATCTAGCGCGTCTGTGAGGGCCTTCTCCTGAGCTCGCCTCCAATAAGGCAAACCCTTGAATCCAAAGAACTCCTGCTGATGCCGGGAGATTGTTTGAACAAGAGAGTAACTAGCTGTTTTCATTAGCCACAACAAAAAATAGCCTGGTGTCTACTTGGCACCTTATGCCTTATCTGCCAAGTACAAGTCGCGCTATCAGGGAGTCGCACGCCGGGAGCGCTCTGATAGACTGACAGCAATCACGTCGATGACTTGTGGACAGAGGGGGATTCCTTCACCCGGCTACACAACTATTCTTTAATGGGGCGTAAATGCCGAATCTTTTCGGACTCATATCTCATCCATCATCTCGTAAGGAGTTTAGATGGACGCGGATGCTCTTGATGAAACAGTGCTGCGATTCGACGTCGTGGTGCGCGGTGCCTCGTACAGGGCTCTGGTCGAAGGGCTACGATCACCCCAACCTTGCAGCAAGCCACGCACTACGCCGCGCAGGGCGATCAGAGCCGAGATAGAGCTCGACCTTCAATCAAAGCAATACTCTCTCAGCATCCTAGGTCGCCACAGACTTCCCAAAGCGCTTCGTGTACAACCGGGAAGTCGCACGCACTCTAACCTCACGAGCTATCTTGCATCTCACCTTACCGGTGACACTGCGAAGACGCTCTCTAATCTCCTCAACAACATCATAGACACTATCCCTACGATACGCGCTGATGCCCTGAAACTCTTCCGAGAGGATCTTCACCTTCAAGCAGCAGACGAGCTCTTAAAGAAGAGCCTTCCTAATCGTACGGTTTTCATAGTTGACGAGATATCAACTGAGATCGCGCTGGACATCGACGACCTACCCACCCTGGTACTTCCTGAAGTGCAGCACTCGCATCTCGAGAACGCGGTGCAGCTGCTTGAACGCGCCGTCGTACTTGAGGCCCCGCTCGCTGCGACTGTAGTCGGAAATCTCGTAGAGGTTTCGGGTGCACTTCACATTCCAGACGAGCTGGTCCAGGAAACAGAGATCTTTGTGCACTGGGGAAGTTACGAGGAATCCTCTCCAGCCTGGCAGGATGAGCTCGTTACCCTTCGAGGCGACCACTCTCGCGTGCAGCACCGCTTTCTCCACCGTCTTCACATATCGACTAAGGGTAGCTATGGGATCGCCCTCTTTGCCCAAATTAGAGGAACAACTAAGCCTATTTGGCTCGGCAAACCTTGGATTGACGATGCACGGGTCACTATCGTTTCCGACGACCTTCGCATTGCTCGAGAGCGCTCCGAGGCGTTCGAGCGGATTGAGGCTGTGGCCGTAGGAGAATTATCTCGCTGTATAACGATGCCACAGGAGCTCTCGTCTCGCTGCGACATGGTCGCCACCGATGCTCCACATGTAGGTTTAGGCGCGCTTGTCGCTCGTGCTTGTACCTCGGAGAAGGCCCGTCAGCATCTCGCTTCACTAGCACATACACTCACTCGGGATGGAGCCTCCAGCGCACTGAAATCGGCGTTACTAAATTACGGTATCGGCGAGGTCGTTTTTGCCACCCCGGAAGGTCCGCACGCGGCAGCAGGCGGACTTGCTCAGGTAATCTCAGGATTGCCCCCAGAGCTTTGCGAAGCAGGCATTCCTGTCACTGTAATATCTCCTCTCTATTCTCGGGAGAACGGCAATCGTCACGCGTCCGCACAGCACCTTCTTCGGCACGGCGTCAAACTCGCCACTGAGAAAGTTCGGCCTATCCTTCTCGGAACAATCTCCGTCCCTTTGGGACCGACGTATCATAAGGGAACGACGTGTTTCCGCAGGCAACCCGCAACCATCCCCCTGAAGGTGTACCTAGCACAAAAGGGAGCACTCCGATTGTTCCTGCTTGCAAACGCCTCGGTCTTTGATCGCTTGTACCAACCTGTATTCTCAGATGAGCAACTCCGACGTTCAATCGTTCTCTCTCGGGGCGCACTCGAGTTAATCGCCGACTCGCAGTTCGGCATTCGGCCCAGCGTTATAGTGTCCAACGACTGGATGACTGCATGCATACCGCCCCTGCTTGCTCTTGATGAGCGGTATCACGAGGCCCCCTGGTTGCGCTCCTGCAAAACGATACACATGATCCACAACGGCGGAGCAGACTACCACGGCCGACTACCCATACATTACAATAACGAAGATCTCTGGCCTCTACTGGGGCTAGCCCCCGAACACTTCTTCGGATTCCGCGATCCTCACAACGGAGACCTTCTCAACTTGACCATGGCTGCCGCCAAGCACATCAGCGGCGCTATTTTGACGGTGAGCCGAACCTATGCCCAGGACCTTGCCACTCCAGGATTCGGAGATGGACTGGACTCGATTCTCTGTGAGAAGCGCGAGCGGGTGTTCGGGATAAGCAACGGAATTAGCCGTCCAGACGTGGAGCATTTCCTCTGCTCACTTGTCGGTCTACCCACCCGTTCATTCTCGGCTCTCGACCAAATTCTCGCTGGCAAGCGTCTCGTGCAATCGGAGATCCAGCGTCGATTCGGATTGGATATGAATCCATCCGCGCGCATCATCAGCTTTGTCGGCCGCCTGGCAGAACAGAAGGGATTGGCGCTCCTGTCGGGGATCGTCTCGAGCACGGGGCATTCTGTTCTCGAGGACATCCTCCTGCACCACCCAGAAGCGCAAATTTTGATAGCAGGGCCGGTAACTGAGGGCGACCGAGAGTCACGTCATTTGAAAGAGTGTTTGGCTTATCTATCTCACCGCTATCCAGGTCGAATAAGCGCTCACCTCGACTATGTTCCACATGCGCAGGCCCTTGAAATCATCTTCGGGAGTACCTTTTTCCTCATGCCGTCACGGTTCGAGCCGGGGGGAATCACGCAACTCGAAGCACTTTGCGCCGGTACCCTCGTGATCGGACGCAAGGTCGGCGGGATAGCGGCCACTATCGACAACTACTGCGCTGAAACCGGCACAGGAAACGGTTTTCTCTGCAACGACTTCGAGCCGACTGCCTTTGCAAACACCATTCACTGGGCACTCGCCAGTGCTCGAGATAGCCACAACTATCGCATGCTCGTACAGAACGCGACTAAAGCACTGCACAACTGGTCAAACCGGGTACCTTTGTATCGTGCGCTCTTACAGCACACTATTCTCGGTGCTGCAGTCTGTGCGAGCCTCCCGTGGAACAGCGAGAATCTCGGCCACCTCAGTCAGTGTAGCATCGCGTGAGTCGAAGTTTGTACGCCGTGGTAGAGTCCCAGGGAAGCGAGGCCTGCGCTCGCCCTGCTATTGCGAGTGATTTTTTTCAAAAATCACTCGCGCAGGATTTACAGATGTTGAGCTACCAGAACCAATAACCCTGCATACACACATGCCGCGGCGGACAAGCGGCGTCCCGTATTTTGCTCTCCGAACCAGATCCTCCCTGCAATAACAGAGATAATCAGCGACACCCGTGTACCCCCAACAACTACATGGGCCGGGAGCACGGTCATCGCAAGGAGCTTAGTTACCATGAATAAGGTCTCGAAAGCTCCACGCAAAAAAAACGACGGGGAGTGCTCATTCAAGGAACGAATCGCGCCTCTGTGCCTTAGCACCAAGGGAAGGGTGAGGAGTGCTGCAAGTGCAGTCATCGCAAAGCCGGATACAATAGGACCGCTGTCTAGTACAGCCAAGCGATCGAAACAACTATTGAGTGCAAACGCTCCGGAAGCAGCCAGTGCATAGAGAACCGCCCGGAGCTGAAAAACTTTGCCACTGGCAGGATCGCGCTGTACCAGGAGTAGTCCGCCTCCAACTATCAACACTAAGGCGATCATATCTGCAAAACTAACACTATCGCCTGTTACAAAAGGCGATATGAGCGCCAAAAGGATCGGAGACAGCGAGAG
Source organism: Bdellovibrionota bacterium (assembly GCA_044351795.1). Classification (GTDB taxonomy): domain Bacteria; phylum Bdellovibrionota_C; class UBA2361; order UBA2361; family OMII01; genus OMII01. Next base: position 5,096 of record JBILFA010000046.1, read on the forward strand.
AAACGACGAAACGAGCGAAAGGTCTCCGCACGCGAAGGCTTTCATCTTGAAGCTTTCCGCAAAGACATCGGTAATACTTCGCGCGAGAACCAGCCATATGAACGGACCCGCGAAATCAAACGCGGCACTTCCCGAGATGTAGCTTATGGCCATGATGAGCAGATAAAAGGGCAGCGCGAAAAGGAAGGACGCAAAGGTGGAGAGATCAGGATGCACTCGACCCGCAAGAGCTTTGCTGACAATATCCTTCGCCGTCGAACACAACGCACTAACGATCGCTGCTAAAAAGCCCATACACCTCTCGTATCCCAATATGGCGAACTACACGGGGGTATAGTAGATCTCGGAATACTATGAAACCCATTCTGCGCCGAGCCCTCATCTTATCCTTCTTTATCGCATGCACCTTGACATCTCTACCCTTCGACATAAGAGCGTCCCTCTCTCAGTCTAAAACCGAAGCGACTGTGCTCTCAGTCGTCGATGGGGATACTTTGCGCTTACGCGTGGGACAAGACAGACAGCTTCTGCGACTGATAGGGATCGACACCCCAGAGACCCGCCTCAACAAACGGGCAGAGAAACAGGCCGAGCGCAGCGTTACGGATACGCAGACTATCATCACGCTCGGGGAGCGCGCGCAATCGGCCGTCAGCGGAATGGTGGCCGTCGGCTCGCGCATTACAGTAGAGTTCGACGTCGAGCGACGGGATCACTACGGACGATTACTAGGATATGTGTATCTCCCCGACGGGAGTATGCTGAACGAGAAGATTCTTTCGATGGGTTACGGGAAGCTCTTGACCGTTCCCCCGAACGTTCGTTACCTGACTCGCCTTCAAGCGGCCTATGCTGACGGGCGGACCGCGCGGCGAGGATTGTGGTCGATGGAGGGTTTCGACGATGCTCGGGCTCGACCACACCCTCCTCTCCCGCCTATCTTCAAAAGCCGTTGAATTAAGCCGGGCAACCGGTACTCTCGCACTTGCAAGCCAGCACCAACCGCTGCCCGAACTGCCCCTGGGGCTGCTACCGGCTAAACGCCCCACGTCAAAGGCGTGAAAAACGAGACTGTAAGAGAAAGTGTGTATAGACCGTGCACCTGCACGTGCTATGAACTATCATCCACAGCTTGCGTTACAGTCTCTGAAAACCTGCTTTCTCCACGCTGCCTGAGATGCGACTTACCTGTGATCATGATATAATTTCAATATGAATGCTCCCTCTCTTGATCCTCGCCGACCACACCGTGAAATCGGGCTCCGGGTCACCGGCCTTAACTGCACAAACTGCGCGCTTTCTCTCGAGCGTCATCTGGCTCGAGTTGGAGCAGAGGCTCCGTCTGTTGATTTTGCGAGCGGTCGAACCACCTTCTCGCTCGACGATGTCGAACGGCTACCGGACATTAAAAAGAGCATTCAGCGCCTCGGCTATTCAGTGTTCGAACTCTCGGAACAGCCCGCCTACACCCGAAAAACAACCCTCTACCTCAAGACCGCTCTCTCTGCAGTTCTCACTCTGCCGATGTTACTGGGCATGTTTTTTCACATCCCTGTTCTGCACGATCCGTGGGTGCAGTTGATTCTGGCTACCCCCGTGTTTCTGATCGGACTCTCACATTTTGGTGGTAGCGGCCTCCGCTCTCTGCGAGCTGGCATTGCAAACATGGACGTCCTCATCGCATTCGGAGTCCTTGCCGGGTATACGGCTAGCATCCTCTCGCTTACTTTGGGCCTCGGGCACGATCTGATCTTCTTCGAAGCAGTTGCATCCATAGTAACATTTGTCCTCCTGGGACACCTGCTCGAAGAGCGTGCTGTTCAAAAGACAACCTCTGCCATCAAAGACCTCTCGAGTCTTCAGCCCAGCCAAGCTATACGGATACTTCGAAACGGCAACGGAGTAGAACATCTCGAAACGATCGCCGGAAGCGAGATCATGGTCGGAGACCTGCTCCAAGTAAACACTGGTGACAAGATCCCAACTGATGGAGTTATTGAGCGAGGAGCGTGCTCGCTCGACGAATCGATGCTGACCGGAGAATCGGTACCTGTCGACCGAGGAGTCGGAGATCAAGCTATCGGCGGAACTCTGCTGGTCGCGGGCTCAATCGCTGTGCGAGCACGCGCCGTCGGAGACGATACGGAACTTGCGGCGATTGTGCGCATGGTACGCGATGCTCAGCAACGAAAGCCCTCTATTCAGCGCGTGGGAGATGCGGTCAGCGCGTGGTTCGTACCCTCCGTCCTGCTCGTCTCACTCGCAGCTCTCCTCGGCAGTGTGTATATCTTCGACATTCCCCTTGCACAGGCAATCGTGCGTTCCTTGGCTATCGTAGTAGTTGCCTGCCCCTGTGCGATGGGACTTGCCACCCCCACTGCCATCATGGTGGCACTTGGTCGCGCCGCCAAGAGCGGCATATTGATCCGTGGAGGAGACACTCTCGAAAGACTCGCCGGTATCAAGCATGTGGCGTTCGACAAGACAGGAACACTCACCAAGGGTTCGCTCGAAGTGGGCGAGCTCACCGTCCACAACGGGTACAACCCTGCAGATGCCAAAAACATACTCGTCTCCCTTCAGCGAGCATCGTCGCATCCAATTGCGCGCACCATTGTGAGAGCGTTCCAGGAAAGCGTAACGAATGACGTCAAACTGCACTCAGTCGTCGAAACGAGAGGTGTCGGAGTCGAAGGACTCTGCGACGATCAATCGCGTTATATATGCGGAGGTCGGGCCATCGCTGCGCGCTTTGCAGTCTCGACTCAGGACGACCTTGTGCTGCTCAAGGACGGAATATTGATCGCATCGTTGTCGCTACGAGACCAGCTTCGGCCCGAAGCGCTGGCTGTCGTTGGCGCACTCAAGCGATCAGGATTCTCGACCTCCATCATCAGTGGGGACAGCGCCGCGAAGTGTGCTGAAATTGCAGATAGAGTTCAGGTTAATGAAGTACACGCTGAACAGCTTCCCGATCAAAAACTTGCGATTTTACGACAAACGCAGGGCGCCACCCCGGTCGCATATGTAGGTGACGGAATCAACGATGCCCCAGCTCTCGCTCAAGCCTCGGTAGGTGTATCCTTGGGGTCAGCGTCCGATGTAGCGATGAAATCGGCTCAAGTTCTTTTGACCGGCGGCACTATTGCAGCACTCCCTAAGGCTCTACGATTAGGAAAGCTAACAGTCCGAACTATTAAGCAAAACCTCTTCTGGGCGCTTTTCTACAATGTAGTAGCCATTCCTTTGGCTGCTATGGGGTACATCTCACCACTTGCAGCCGCACTGCTGATGACCTTTTCGGATGTAGTTATCGTAGGAAACTCGCTTCGTATACGGTATCGTTCTCTGGAACCTCGCATGTAAAACTCGCTCAGCACAGTGGCATCTCAGGCTTCTAAGACACCCGCTCATCAGGCATCGACTGCGAACCACACCGGCGAAGTATCGGCTGCCACGATTCCTGCCGAAGCTTCACCTCGCGCGCAATGCTGGGCTGAAGGGCTTGTAATCCCGCAAGGCGAGCAGCACGAAAACGTTACTTCGACTCTGTTCACACCAGCAGACCTCGAGACGCTCCAATCTCTCTTCTCTCGGATCAGGCTGCCGTGGCGATACTTCTTGGCAGAGAGCATGTTTCTCCAGATCAGCATCCCTGAAATCGCTGCCACCGTCTCGAACTCACGGAGGTATACTACCGATCCCCAAGAACGCTTTGAAGCGACCAGAAACTTTTTCAAGACACTCGTCCTCCATGGACCCGATTCACCTGAGGGTTCAGCTGTAATTGCGCGCGCGAATCAGGTACATCGCGACATAGGAATAGATCCTCAGACATCGGCATTCAATTTCGTTCTGTATACCCTTTCTCATGGATTCATGGAGTCGATCCACCGCAACAGCCGCCATTACCCATCCACAGGTGAGAAGCTGGCGCTCTATCAACTCATGCGGCGCGTTGGGGAAAAGATGGGAGCTTCGCTACATCCCACTTCATACGCCGACTTCATCGAGGAGAACGAGCAGTTTAAAAGAGATGCTTGGGAAGCCTCGTCACCCCTATCTCGGGAACTTGCTCGCTCTCTTCTGGACAACGCTCTCGAGCGAATGCCACGATTCATGCGGCCATTTATGCTCTCGGCAATCCTGAGCCTGGTATCCCCCGAAACCTTGCTGCAACTCGAGCTCCCCTCACCCTCGCAACTGACCCGATCAGTCGTACGCAAGCTCTTCAGCTCGATTGCGTTACCTCTCCGCGTACCGTAGAGTCCAGATCATAAGGTCGAGATAGCACCTCCCAAAAGCTCCTTGTCTACTGTGCGATTGATAGAGACCGGGCCATACACGGCGATTGCTGATTCCACAACGATGACAGAATTCGACGAACACCCCTCACAAAACGTAGATACGATTACTCTAGACGATCGGACGATCTACCTTATCGGCACTGCCCATATAAGCGTTCAAAGCGTGGAGCTGGTCGAAAGCACTATCTCTCGCGTAACTCCTGACGCAATCGCCATCGAGCTTTGCGAGGGCCGGCTACGCTCGATGAAGGATCCCGACCGCTGGAAGAATACAAATATAGCAACGGTCGTCAGAGAAGGCCGCGCTCATGTTCTCCTTGCACAGCTCCTGCTCGCCGCTTATCAGCGGAGGCTCGGATTGACCCTCAAGATCAAGCCTGGTGCCGAAATGATAGCGGCCGTAAGCGCAGCCGAACATCTCGACATCCCGTTTTCTCTCGCCGACAGAGACATAAGCGTGACCCTGCGCCGCTCTCTTGCGTCACTAGGGATCGTCGGATTTTTCAAGCTTACCTATGCGGCGCTCTTGGGAATGATGCAGAAACCTCGCGAGGTAACCCAAGAAGAGATTGAGCGACTCAAAAACACAGATGCTCTCGAGGAGGTCTTGAGAGAGTTCGGAGCTATCTTGCCGGACCTGCGAAGGGCACTGATCGACGAGAGGGACATGTATCTCGCTCAGAAGATCAGAGAGACCCCTGGGAAGCGAATCGTTGCTGTTGTCGGCGCCGCACATGTGCCTGGCATCAAGCACTATATCCACACGACGTCGGATTTGACCCCCATCACTATAGTACCCCCCAAAAGCCTCGCCCTTCGAATCGTTGGTTGGTCGATTCCCGGGCTTATCATTGCTGGCATGCTCTGGGCGCTTGCAACATCGGGCTCCGAGACCTTTGGCAGAATGCTCACTACATGGTTGTGGATCACAGGACTCGCGGGAGCATTGGGCGCGGCGGTAGTACGGGCCCACCCTCTGACGATAATCGCCTCCTTCATAGCTGCGCCCATAGCGGCCCTGCACCCTTTCCTGGCAACCGGATGGGTCTCTGGGCTCGTCGAGGCGATCGTAAGAAAGCCGCGTGTGCGCGATCTCGAGACTATTATGGACGACATGTCATCAGTGCGCGGAATGCTCTCCAACCGTGTGAGTCGCACCCTCCTGATCGTCGCCTCGACGAACCTGTTCGTCATGGCTGGTATGGTCCTCGGTGCCAAGCAGATGTTCTCCATTGCACGCGAAGACGCCGCCCCCTCAGCCATAGCGGCACCAGCTCAAACCCCGGAGCCATCGAAGCCCATTTCGTAAACCGTGTTCCGAGTATCCTCAAATCCCGGTTTTCTCACTACTTTCGGGCACTTCGACGCGCAACCGGGTACTACCTCAGAGAGCTCCGTGAAGGGTCCCGGTTGGATTATTCCCAACCAACCGGGTATACTGCCCGAGGCAAAGGAACACCGAGATGGATGAGACGGCGCAGATAAATCAACTTGAGTACGGCAGGTCCATCATCAGGGAGGAGATCGCCGCGCTCTCCAACGTTGCAGAGAAGCTCGACGCGCGTTTTTCGCAAGCGGTAGGCAAGATCTTGGAGTTACAGCCCGGCTCTCGAATAGCCGTATCCGGTATCGGCAAGGCTGGGTTCGTAGCGATGAAGCTTTCAGGAACTCTTTCGAGCATCGGCTTTCCGAGCTTTTATCTCCACCCTGCCGATGCCGTTCACGGAGACCTGGGGCGTTTTACGAAACACGACATCGCACTGCTCCTCTCCAATTCAGGGGAGACCGACGAGGTTCTTCGTTTACTTCCGGCTCTCAAGCAGATCGGTAGCTGTATCATCTCTATTACAGCTTCTGCCAACTCCACGCTTGCAAAGCACAGCGATGTAGTTCTGGAGATGGGGCGTTTTTCCGAAGCAGGGCCATTGGGTTTGGCTCCGACAACAACCACGACGATCATGATGGCCTTGGGCGATGCTCTCGCAATGACTCTGGTGCATCAACGGGGCTTTACTCGCGAAGAGTTCGCCGCGTTTCATCCTGGGGGAGACCTCGGGCGATCCTTGATGCTGATATCGGAGATAATGAGAACCGGAGACGCACACTGCGTTCTTCACTGCGCCACAATTACGCGCAAAGGGTTACACGCGATCACCGTAACGAAGGGAAGGCCTGGGGCCGCTGCCATCGTCGATGACAACGGCGTGTTGATGGGTATATTTACCGACGGCAACCTGCGTCGCTACCTCGAACAGGACACCTCGTTCCTTGATAAGCCGATCGGCGAGATCTGTAGCAAAAATCCTCTAACGGTAAGCTCAACTCAGCTTGCTCAAGAGGCGTCCCGCATCATACAGGAGAAGAAGGTCGATCAACTCATCGTTGTAGACGATACCGGTGTGCCGGTCGGCCTGGTCGATATACAGGATCTGCTCGCTCACGGCATGATCCGGCCCGGCTCGTCATAGATCTCTGTGCCCCTCCCCTGTTTCCCGCAGCTTGCAGAAGAAGTACGATAGGACTGTGCTGACGATTGCTCTCAAAATGCTGATCGGAAACCGTGGGAAGTTCTTCGCCATGGTATTCGGTGTTGCGCTCACGTCGCTCATCATTACGCAGCAGGCTTCGATATTTGTGGGACTTATGTCCCGTACGGTTGGATTTATCTGGGACACTTCGCAGCCAGATCTGTGGATAGTTGATCCGAAGGCCCAATTCGTAGACGACCTCAAGCCGCTTCAAGACACCAAGCTCCTCCAAGTGCGAGGGGTGGAAGGAGTAGCCTGGGCAGTCCCCCTTTATAAAGGTTCGCTTCGAGCTCGTTTGGCGAACGGAACCTTCCAAACTTGCAACGTAATTGGATTGGATGACGCTACGCTCGTCGGTGGGCCTCCGACCATGATCGAGGGGCGCCTTGCAGACCTGCGCCGCGCCGATGGCGTAATCGTCGACGAAGCGGGTGCGACGGGAAAGCTCGCGAAACGGAGTCCTATCCCGGGAGTTCCGCCGGTCCCACTCAAGGTTGGAGACACCCTCGAACTCAACGATAATCGCGCCGTGGTCGTAGGCATTGCTCGAACTACTCGAACTTTTCAATCTCAACCTGTTATCTACACCACCTATTCTCGCGCTATGCGATTTGCGCCGCGCGAGCGCAAGTTACTCTCGTTTATTTTGGCGAAGGTTCGGGACAACGTAGATCCCCAGGTCGTCATCCAGCGCATTGCACAGCAAACAGGGCTCGCGGCCTACACTCCTCAGCAGTTTAAAGGAATCACCATCCGCTACTTTATGAAGAACACCGGCATCCCGATTAACTTCGGTATGGCCGTAGGGCTCGGATTCCTCGTGGGCGTTGCTATCGTGGGACAAACCTTCTACAGCTTCATCCTCGACAATATGCGCTACCTCGGCATCCTCAAGGCGATGGGGGCATCCAACGGCACCCTGTTTATGATGATCGGCCTTCAAACTGCACTGGTCGGAGTGATTGGATGCGCGCTCGGCATGGGTATCGCCTCGCTGACCAGCATCCTGGCGAAGAACTCGGAGCTTGCTTTTTGGATGCCGTGGCAGATCCCGGTGATTACAGTGCTTGCGACAGCGCTTATCACGCTGCTCACTATCATCTTGAGCCTCTGGAAGGTTCTTCGTCTTGAACCCGCTATCGTATTTCGAGGCTAAGATGACGACCGCTATCTCCTGTAAAGGGATTACCAAAAGCTACGCGACAAGGACGAGCGTGACTCCGGCCCTGCGCGGAATTGACCTAGAGATTAGAGCGGGCGAGCTGTTTATGCTCGTTGGACCCTCCGGTTGCGGCAAAACTACACTCATCTCGATCATCGCTGGAATCCTAAACCAAGATGACGGCTCATGTCTCGTCTATGATCAAAATATGAAAGCGATGAACGACATCGAACGAACATCGTATCGTGGTAGAACTGTCGGTTTTGTGTTTCAAGCGTACAATCTGATTCCATCCCTCACAACCACTGAGAATGTGAGTATACCGCTAATACTCAATGGATTTCAGCGCGCAGACGCTCATGCGCGGGCCCAGGAAGTTTTGGTACAGGTCGGCTTGAAGGATAAGCTCAAGACGCTTCCTACAGAGCTCTCAGGCGGTCAACAGCAACGGGTTGCTATCGCGAGAGCGCTTGCACACAATCCTAAGCTTATCGTGTGCGACGAACCGACTAGCGCCCTTGATCACACAACGGGCGAAGAGATCATGGAGCTCTTCAGAGCAGAGGCTTTGAAGGGACAGAGGACCCTCGTGATCGTGACGCACGATGCACGAATCTTCCGGTTCGCGGACAGGATCGGAGCGATGGATGACGGAAGAATCACCAAAGTAGCGAGCTCACCCGCAGAGTTTGGAATGTAACTGTCTGTTTGTTGGGGAATCATGATTCGATTTTACATACTTCCAGTGTTGGCACTCGTTGGAATCCTCTTCGTAATCCGTACGGTCATCGCTGGCAGCGTTCCTGCACCAGTGTCGGCCCCCGTTGTCGAGCCGGCCAAGGCTCCATTCGAAACCTTTGTCGCTGGCTCAGGAATCGTTGAATCAATCTCGGAGAATGTCGCTATCGCCCCCGCTCTTTCTGGAGTCGTGAAGGAGGTCTTCGTGAAGGCTGGCGATGCTATCTCAGTGAATCACCCCCTCTTCTCCCTCGATAATCGCGAACCCTTGGCTGAACTCTCGGTTCGAAAGGCTCAGGTCGATGGCGCCAAGGCTCAACTGGCCGATGCCCAAACACAGCTTTCCATCTACAAAACCGTCGGAGACAGCCGCGCCATAACCCGCGGGGAGCTCCTCAAGAGAGAGAGCGCCGTGGAGATCGCCAAGGCTGCCCTGGCAGAGGCCGAATCTCTCGTAAAGGCGACGGAAACGACCTTGGATCGTATGGTTGTTCGCTCCCCTCTCAATGGCACGGTGCTCCAATCGAAGATCCGAGCCGGGGAATTTGCTCCTGCCCAATCGCTCTCGTCTCCCCTTATGATCATAGGGACGACGTCCCCACTTGCGGTTCGTGTCGATGTTGATGAAAACGACGCATGGCGATTGAAGCCCGGAGGCCGCGCATCTGCTGTGTTACGCGGAAATACAGCTATTACCTTTCCCCTGACTTTCGTCAAATTCGAGCCTTACGTAATTCCCAAACGATCTCTGACGGGGGAGAGCTCTGAGCGGGTAGATACTCGTGTCTTACAGATCGTCTATTCGTTCGACGGCAAGGATCGTCCGATCTACGTTGGACAGTTGGTGGATGTCTTTATCGAAAGCTCGGATAAACTGCCGTAGCAACGGGCCGCGAACGCCTCGACAGTTGCGAATTAGGGGAAAGAAACCAATCGCAGCCCTTTGTCCACGACAGCAAACCAAGCTTGATTCCCATCTGTCTTCGCCAGAGCCATGTCCATCATCGAATCTTCTTGGTCTCTGGAGTACGCGACACTCCGCTTCCAAATATTCTCAGGCCCATATACGACAACCTGTTTTGGCCCCAGTGCTGCAACATAACGCTTGGCATCGATCATGAAGTCGACGAATTTAGAAAATCCGTATTGAGCATCGTCCTTATCGACGATCTGAAGAGCGTAGCGCCCGGTGTTTGGATCCCTGCGAAGCAGGCTGACTCGCCCCTGCGCCATTTGACCGTAGTTTTGATGCCATCCATCGCCAATTAAAATGGACGGATCGCTTGGGTCGCCGATACATCGAACAGCGCGAACCCCTCGATAGCTCGGTAGGAGATCCCTCGCGCCATCCTTGAAGAGCAAGAGATCCCCGTCTTGCCCCTGGATGTCGCCGTACGGCCGACCGACAGCAACGAGGTCCCCGATCACATCAACGGCGGTACCCATCCGCACTGCGGCGACCTCATTGAATGCCCAGGGAGCCTTCACCGAAGGTAGGAAGAAACCAATTTTAGTTGTGTACTTCGAATCAAAAAAAGCGACCCATACCTTCGAAGGAGCGCCCTTTGCGTCGAGCCATTTGAGGAACGGAATCTCGGCACGCTCGCTCGAAAAGGAGAAAACCTCCTGTGGATTCTTAAGGTCGCGCGAAAACGAGAGGATGCGGATGGGAGCATCAAGCGCAGTCCTCCCCATGCCGGTGGCTACCACATATCGGGTAGCTGAGGCGGTGACTTGCCAAACGTTGCCATTAATCGTCGCGCTCACGCGCTCCTTGAGGGAATCTCCCGCAACCGTGAAGATCGTAAGCTTTCCAGCCTGTGGGTCAAACGCTGCCACTTCGTCCGGAAGGGAAAATACAGCCGACACTCCTCCGGTGTTCGGCACCTGCGCTGTGGCTGTCGAGATCAACCGAGTTATCAACACGCAGGCAACACAAAACACCCACAACTTAGCTATGCGCATACTCATCTCCGATAGAGCCCTGATCGCAGTCGTACAAAACAAGCCCCGTTACAGATTCCGACCTCTTACAGTGTGCCCGCTACAAGCTCAAAAGGGAACACAAAAAGGCTTGAACTCTCGAGCTCCTCACCTTGCCGGAAAACGGGCTATCTTGTGCGCAACGCCCGCGCCGCACTGATAATTCCCGGGGCTGCCATCTTGCCCTGAAGATCGGGCAGGGGCTTCGAGGAGCGCTTGAGGATCGAGATCACTTGTGATGGCGTCAGGTTTGGGCGCTCCGAGAGAATGAGCGCGGCCGTTCCGCTCACGAATGGCGCAGCCATCGATGTCCCATCGAATGGAAGATAAAACCCGAAGAGAAACGAGCTCCAGATAAAAACCCCTGGAGCACCGACATCGACTGTATTAGCGCCGTAATTCGAGAACGACGCAAGCCGTCCGGAGGAATCAAGCGCAGCTACGGAGATGACGTTCGGCGAAGGATAGTTCGCTGGATACGTAGGCTTCTCATCGTTGTCTTTACCATCGTTACCTGCGGCTGCAACAAAGAGGATGCCGTACTGATTAGCCTCATCGAGAACTTCCTTGAAGGAGTCCAGCGACTCTCCTCCACCGAGGGAGGCGGAGACTACTCTGATATTCTCCCCACGTTTACGGAGGTCGATCACGTAGCGCAGTGCTTTAATCAAACCTGCCGTGTCTCCCTCCCCCTTTGCGTTGAGCACCCGCAACGGCAAAACCTTTACACCAGGAGCGACTCCGCAGATACCTCGATTATTGCCGAGAGATGCGGCGATGATACCGGCACAGTGAGTACCATGAAACATCTCATCGTTGGGATTGTTGTCGTTATCGACGACATCCCAGCCGTTCACATCATCTACAAAACCATTTTTATCATCGTCGATTCCGTTGTTCGGGATCTCACGGGGATTTTGCCAAATATTGGGGATTAGATCCGGATGCTTGAGGTAGATACCTGTATCAATGACGGCAACCACCAGATCAGGCGAACCGGTTGAGATATCCCATGCCTCTACGGCATCGATGTCTACTCCGGATACACCGCCCAACAAGCCGGTATTTTTAATGCCCCAGAGAAATCCGAGCTGGTACAAGAAATCGTTGGGCTCACTGAATGCGTTGATGCGGTAGTTCGGCTCGACCCGTGAGACCACCCCTCTCTTCCTGAGCGTTTGAATCTTCGCTTGATTGACACGAGTCCCTTTCAACAGAAAGGAGTTCCCAGAGATCTGGGTACCGATGCGCAGACCGAAAAGTCTCGCTATCTCATTCAGCAGAAGGTGGCTACTCGGAGCTTGGATGTTATTGCGCTTCCTGAGGGATTCCTTGGCGGCACGGAAGGCAGAGGGTTGAAGTTTTACCAGGATCTGGCCCTTTTGGGTCACAGAGGTAGCGAAGCCCGTAAAAGGCCCCTCGGGCAGGTTCCCTGGAGGGAGCAGGTTACCGGCCTGAGCCGCTGCTTCAGATGCCGATAAAACAACACAAAACAACAACACCAATAGTAAGCGATCCTTGAAAGCACTTGCGTCCATGCACCCCTCTTAGCGGAAAACTATCCTATATTGATATGGCTAAAAGCTTCGCCGGTGTGCGCTAAGACTCAACCAAAGAAAAACCTGTAATTAAGGCACTTTACTTTCAAGAGTCAGCGCAAGGCGGCACTTTTTTTATGCTACCGCCGTTGCTCTAAAACGACCATCCAGAGGGATGTGCCCACTACCGTCAGAGCTCCAAACATTTGCAGAGTAGTCAGGCGCTGATCAAAGACAATCCACGCTATAGGTGCAGCGATGACCGGACCGACACACCGTAATGCCGAAGCAAGCCACGCCGGGACCTCCTTGAGAGAGAAGAACCAAAGCCCGCTGCTGAGTACATAAAATACAACTACCGTAGCGAGTGCGTAGTACCATCCAATCAGGTGTTCTGTCGTTCCCATGAAGGAATCTGTTGCGGTCATGAGTAAAAGAGGGACAAGAGCGATCCCGCCAATGAGCTGGGATATACCGCTCGCATACAGAGCTCCCATCTGCTGCGCATACCGTTGCGACGGACCATACAACGCCGCGTTTCCTGTGACTGCCACTAGGATCAGAAGATCTCCTAACGTATCCGCCGAAAGGGACCATGAGCCTCCGGTTGAAAGCACGATCGCCCCCGCTAAATGTACTGCGAGTAGGGCCAGATGAGCAGGCGTGGTTCTGTGTCCATAGAACAGGATCTGGATCAGCAGAACGATGTACGGCTCTATCTTCGTCAAAAACATCGTCTTGGTACTACTTGTAAGGGTGAGGCAGTAGCCAAAAAGGAGCGAGATAGCCGCAGAGCGGAGGATCGAAAAGATTACGAATGAAATAGTGATCGAGAATAGAACACCTCGGAGCGACTTTCGCCCCGTGATGTAACCAAAGCCAAGCAAACACGCTCCGCCCAAGAGCGAAGAGACGCAGATGACCGGAACGGGCGCAAGACGGGCCATCGCCTCCCCTTCGAATATCCAGCCGACACTGGACAACATCGATGCGCACAGGATGGCGAACACCCCTGCGAGAAATCTCTCCTGCTTCACTCCGGCACCATCGCACTCTAGCTTCAGTCCTAGTTATGCGTTCCTAATAATCAGTGACAGTCACGACTTTCCCACTTTCGGAGAGCGCGCCATTACCGCATAAGACCTCCCTAAAGAGTCGAGAATCCGTGTCGTGGCGTGCTCTCCGCCGATGACTGTTGGCAAATCGTCCTAGCAGGACCGCTGAAGAATACGTTTTATATGCGACGCCGGTGTTAGGCCACGGCATTACACAGGCTCGGAATTACGAAGAGTCCGCGTCATGGCGCTGGGTGGTTCACCATTCAAGATGCATAAAAAATGCTTAGGAAAATGCATATAGTGGGAAAGTCGTGGCTGTCACGACTTTCCCCTAGCCGCCCTTAGAAATTCTTCCAGATGTGCTGATTGGTTACTTCGTGATGAAAGATCACCTCTCCTGTCTTAACGAGAGTACCCAGCTCACGCGGGCACCGGTCAGCGGCGGCTATCTTTCGCTCGACGAACTTCTCCTTTGGAGTTTCTCCCAACATCTCCGTAACGAAATCGCTCTGCTTACACAGACGAATCGCGTCGTAGATGTTACCAGGAAGAAAGCGAGTGCGGGATCGACGATTCTCCGTCACCTGCTGGTCGTTCTTTGGCCCCCTCAAACCTGTATACAGGATCGAAAGGAACGTAAGATACGGATTGGCATCCGGTGCTACCGTTCGAACTTCGATACGTGCAGACTTCTCGTTGCCCAGAGGAATACGGATCATTGAGGTTCGGTCTACGGCAGAAGACCGAATCTGGTTTGGAGCTTCGAAGTTCGGATCCAAGCGCCGATATGAGTTAACACTCGAGTTAATCAGCAAGCACATATCGTTGGCGTTGTTGAGAATCCTGTCGATGAAATCCCAAGCAGCGGAGCTCAATCCGTCCTCACCTTGAGCGTCGTAGAAGAGGTTGTTCCCCTTCTTCGACAACGAGAGGTTGGTGTGCATACCGCTTCCGTTGATTCCAGCGATCGGTTTCGGCAAGAAGCTTGCAGTTAGACCGTTGTTCGCCGCGATCTGACGCGCCGTCAACTTGTAGAGCTGGACCTGATCTGCTGCCAAGAGAGCATCACAGTATGTATAATTCAATTCGAACTGAGAGGGGGCAACCTCAGGATGATCCTTCTCGTTTTCGAAAGCCATTGCCCTTTGAGCCTCAGCGAGCGCATCGATGAAGGTCTTCAGCGGATCTCTCGGCAGGGAGTTGTAGTAGCCGCTGCTCGACACCAGATCGAACCCGTTCAATTCGTTGAAACGCTGCTCGGCATCGATGCCGTTGAAGAGGAACCCTTCGCACTCAACGGAGATATTGGCTATCATCCCTTCAGTCGCATACAGCTCGTCGCAAAACATCTTGAGTCGGCCGCGCATATCGGACATGTAGCCCTTACCATCCTTGTCCTTGATGAGCGCGAACACCATCACTTTGCCCGGTCCAAAAACATCACTGGGCAACCAGCGAAAGGAGCCCCAATCGATGGCTAGACGAAGGTCGGACTCCTTCACGACAGAGAAGCCGCGAATCGAAGATCCATCGAAGGTGAGGTTATCATACGACTTCAACAGGAACTTCTTGTCGTAATCCAACATATGGAATCGACCTTCGATGTCCGTGAAACACACCGTTACCGCCTTAATGCGCTTCTCCTCATGCAGATACCGGAGATAGTACTCTGTCAGCTCGCCTTCAGGGGTACGCTTAGCGACCTTCTCCTTGGCCTCCAGATTCAAATCTTCGAGCTCGTCGTAGGGTATCTCGAGAAAATTCCTTAGGATCACTTCCATTTGGCCTTATCCTTAAAAATGATAGATTTAGGCTTAAATACCATCAATTTAAGGTAGATATCTATATATTTATGATAAGGAGCGCCTGTTTTATCCTATAAAACAAGGCCCGTCTTCGTGAAATCGGAGACTGTAACAGAAAGTGTGTATGGACCGTGCACCTGCGCGTGCTCGTGAACGTAACCGCACCCGAAAGTGCTTAGGTTCGGGGTAGGTGCACGTTTACGAGCACGAGCACGTGGCATCGAGCTTTACACTCATTAAAACGAACAGTTAGCGCGGATCGAGCAAAAATGGGCTCAGGCGGTTCAGGAGAGAGCCTTCTCAATCGCTGCTTTCAGCTCAGACGAGTTAGGATCAATACCGGAGGCGAAACGTCCGATCACTAATCCCTTCCGATCCACGAGAAACTTCTCGAAATTCCATCCTACGTCGGCACCTCCTGTGCTTGCTGTGAGAAAGCGATAAACGGAATGCTTGTCCTCGCCAAGAACCTTGGTCTTTGAGAATAGAGGAAAGGAGACTCCGAAACGCTCGGAGCAGAATTTTTTTATCTCGCTGTCACTGCCAGGCTCTTGTTGTCCGAAGTCGTTACTGGGAAATCCAAGCACAACCAAACCTCGCTCTTTGTACTGCTCATAGAGTTTTTCGAGTCCGAGATACTGGGGCGTATAGCCACAATAGGAGGCTACATTGACAACCAACACGACCTTGCCTTGGAAGACAGAAAGCTTACTCGCCTCACCGTCAATTGTGGTTGCGGAAAGATCATGAAAGGAATGCGGTTGAGCATCTGCAAACACACGTGACACGTAGAAAGATAATAAAAAAACAACGCTCACTGCGAAGACTCTCATTCACTCTCTCCTTTACCTGAACACTTAGATCGAAACAGGCCCTCATGAGCGACTACAAAAAGCACACTCGTGGAAACTCGCATTTTGATACAAACTACTACGAAAATCGCCTACCTACAAGCGAAGCCCCACATCCTTCACTCATCAAACACACGCATGTTAACCAGACACTCACCGCCAATGTCTGCGTAAAAGCGAGCCCTATCGTTGAGCGACACTACAATGGTGCCGTTAGTGACCTTAGAGAACAACCAGAGAGGGTATCTCCGTATGAAAACTGAAGGCGTAAACAATCCAACCCCACCCCCGGCCCCAGAGCGACCTCGCTCGGAGAACAAAGAGGCTCAAGAATCCCGCGAACGTCGCAAAGCCAGCGAAGCGGCGATCACAGAGCGACGCGAAGAGCGCAGAGAAGCTCAGCAGGATGAAAGCAACAAGCGGGCCGTAGACCTAGAGGCTTAAACGCTCCATCTCCTGCCCTGAACTCTCATCAACAAACACCAGCGTCTTGACCGCTCCCATCTCAACTGCGGCCGCGCTACTTTTTAGACCAGCGAAGAACTTCTCTTTGGCGAAGGGCGGCATCTGCCCCATAGGAAAGTCACGAAAGACAAGTTTCAAAACCCCTGGATTGGTATCGTCAGAGCGAACGAATTTTGGTCCTGCGATCGGGTTCGCCTTTACCTTGGCGACAAACCCCGCTACGCCTTGTACCTCCGCACTACCTGTACCCTGAGGCAGCTGTGCTTCCTGCCGGCCTGATAAGGAGTCGACAAAACCGGAGAATCGGGCTCGCGCCTCATCGGAAGGAGCAAGCTGCAGGGCTTTCGCACCAAGGTTTTTCGCTTTCGACACATCGCCTTTCTGGGCAAAGGTAATTGCGAGATATGCCATGGCCGGGAAGTTCGCCGGATCGCGAACGAGAACGCTATCGAGCTGTTTAATGGACTCGTCATAGCGTCCAAGGAAGGTCAGTGTGCTTGCATACCGGGCAGTCGCTCCGAGATCGCTCGGAACCAGCTTCAGGTAGCGCTCGTAAAATTCTACCGCCTTGATGAAGGCCTTCTGATCAAAGGAGACATCGCCCATCATGAGAAGGGCATCTGGGTCCTCGGGAGAGATCGTCAAGATTCGACTCAATACATCTATGGCCTCAAACACGAGAGCAGGCGGTGCATCCGGACGATTGCGGAGCTTATCTCCTAAAAAGGCGGCCATAGCGCGCAAAGTTCCGAGGTCCTGTGGAGAGCGCTCGAGGTCGCTGCGCAAAGCAACGAGCTCTGGATCGACAACCGGCTCTTCTCGCACAGCCTGGACGTGTTCAGTGGGTTTGACATCCCCACGCTTCCAATGCAAAGCACTCTTGAGCCCGAACGACGCTCCGAATAAGACGACGGTAACAGCAAGCACAGTCCCGTAACGCTTGTGCGAAGAGGACGCCAATCGTCTTCCACATCCTGAACAGAACCGCATCTCCTCTGAGACCGACGCTCCGCATCTCTGACACGCCGTTATAACCTGACTCATCCTATGACTCCAATCATCTAGACAAGGGCAGGATTAACCATCCAGAGATAAAGATCCAGCGTTGCACCGGACAGGCGCCCGTGATCATCTGCTGATTGTAGGCCTTTGATTCCCATGGTAATTTTTCCGCGCGAGTGCGGACTTTAAGCCTCCAAAGGAAAAACGTGACGGACACCACCAATCAATGCCTCGTGCGAGTTCCGCGTAACCGAGCTCCCGAGAGTATCTCGATAGTCATCCCGTGCTACAACGAAGAGGAGGTTTTGCCGGAGCTTCGGCGACGCCTGGCATCCCTTGTCGCCGGATACTCTTGCCCTTTCGAGGTTGTGCTCGTCGATGACGGTAGCAAAGACAACACCTGGCCACTCATCTGTCAGTACGCCCAAGAGAGCCGATTCATAAAGGCAGTTCGACTGGCGAGAAACTTCGGTCACCAGCTCGCCATCACCTGTGGCTTGGATCAAACCAAAGGCGAGGTTGTCGTGATCCTCGATGCCGATCTTCAAGATCCACCTGAGCTCATTCCGCAGATGCTCGAACGCTGGAGCGAGGGATACGATGTGGCCTATGGTCAACGCAAAACGCGACAAGGAGAGGCAGCCTCGAAGATATTTTTCGCCTTCGCTTTCTATCGAATCTTCGAAAAAATTGCGGGACTTCAGGTACCGCGCGATACGGGTGACTTTCGACTCATGGACAGGCGTGCTGTCATTGCGCTTCAATCTATGAGGGAGCGACACCGCTTCGTGCGTGGAATGGTATCCTGGATCGGACACCATCAAATTGCGGTACCTTACGACCGTCCTGAGCGCTTCGCTGGAACTACAAAGTATCCGTTCAGAAAGTCTTTCTTCCTAGCGGTTGATGCGATCACATCCTTCACATACGCCCCTCTGCGTGTCGCCTCATACCTCGGTGTGCTCACCTCCCTCGGAGCATTCCTCTACATCCTCGTTATTATCGTTCTCAAAATCCTCGCCGTGAACGTTCCGGGCTACACGTCGGCAATGGCAACCATCCTCCTACTTGGCGGCGTCCAGCTAATGGTCCTGGGTGTATTGGGAGAGTACGTCGGCAGGATATTCGAACAAGGGCAGCAGAGACCTCTGTACCTCATCGATGCCATCAAGGGAGAGCCCTTGAGTAACGGCACGTTGAAGCCTGAGAAGTGAGCGTAGTGATTATGAGCAAGCGGCGTATCTCCATAATAGGTGGCGGTTTTACCGGTTTGGCCGCCGCGCTCGACCTGGCGAAAGCTGGCCACGAGGTGACGATTATCGAGAAGGACACCGAACTGGGTGGGCTAGCCGGCACATATGAGATCAGCCCGGGAATACGAGTAGAGAAATTCTACCACCACTGGTTCACCTCCGATGTTGATGTATTGAATTTGATCGACGAGCTCGGACTGGGGCATCTCAAATGTCATGTGAGCTCCAACACAGGCTTGTACTATGCAAATTCGGTCTTCCGCCTCGCCAGCCCACTAGATCTCTTGAAGTTCGAGCCAATCCCTATCCTAGACCGCATCCGTACCGGGCTCATGGCTCTCATCGCTCGACGCACAGACGACTGGCGTGCCCTCGAAGATATTTCGGCCGAGGAGTGGCTGATTCGGTACGGCGGCAAGCGAGCCTACGATGTCATTTGGAACCCCCTGATGCTGGGAAAGTTCGGCGCCGAAGCAAAGAACGTATCTGCTGTATGGATATGGAACAAACTCAAACTACGCGGGTCGAGCAGGAACACGAAGGGCTCCGAGAGCTTGGTGTACTTTGGTGGAGGCTTCGGTGCGCTCACAGACGGCATTCGCAGAGCGCTCGAAGATCGAGGAGTAACGATACGTACTGGGTGCAGCGTTCACCGCATCACGACTGAGAGCGGTACTGTATCCGGCGTCGAAACCTCGTCAGGGGTTATTCCTGCCGACATCGCTTTGGCGACTCTTCCACTTCCCCAATTTCTGGAACTTACCGACGAACTGCCGGAAAGCTATCGTGGGACTTGCGAACAGATACGATTCCTGGGCAACTGCTGCCTGATTCTGCGCCTCTCCCGCTCCTTATCGAGCACCTACTGGCTCAATGTGGCCGACCCCTCATTTCCTTTTGTAGGCATCATTGAGCACACGAACCTTGACGCCCGAGAAAATTACGGAGGCGACCATATCGTCTACCTATCCAAGTATCTTCCTACATCTGACGATCTCTTCGCACTCTCACCCGCTGAATTCTACGAGTACTGCGAACCCTTTATTCAGCGCATCTTCCCCGAGTTTTCTCGCTCCTGGGTCTTGTCTCACCACCTTTGGAAGGCTCACTACAGTCAGCCGGTAATAACAAAAGGCTATTCAAAGCTTATCCCGGCACACC
>JBILFA010000047.1:0-24923 GCA_044351795.1 Bdellovibrionota bacterium
CTAACTGCCGCACTTCTATTGGCTGCGGTGGCGCCCGCTGCCAGCCAGCAGTCCGATCGGGAGTGCCTCTCGTTCCTGCGCCCATCTGTAGCAGGGTGCGTCCGGGTAGGTCCAAAGGCCTTGTACTCCAAAACCAAGGGGTATGGGTGGTTAAGCGCTGGCAGACAGATTGGAGCGTCTATCGGTCAGGACTTCTCGCCGTCCAACGCCCTTACCATAACAGTGGGCAACCAGGGCGAGGTAACTAAGGCCGTGGTAGAGGTGCGCCTCCGCTCGCTCCGACGTGGACGGCTACTTCGATACAGGGGAACACTAATCGCCAAGATATCGGACGAGCCGGCTACCTTTATGGCTGAGGCGGCGCGGAATTCCCGGGGGCGTAGAGTGTATCAAATGACACTCCCGCCGGCATCAAAGCCGTATACTCTACATACTCTACGCGTGCGCTCTCCCGTAAATCGAGGATCGAAAGGAGGGAACAATCGTGACTTGAGCGTTCTTCAGCAGGTCACGATTACTCGCTATCGGAATACGCCCGGCACCGTCTCCCCACCGATTATTGTAACGCCCCCAATATCGGAAGGCGGCGAATCTACCCCTGTTGCATCGACACCCACACCAAGCACGCCGGAACCGACGCTAACTCCACCTCCTGAGCCGACCGCAACTCAAACGCCCATCTTGACACCGACGAACACGCCGACCACTACGTCTACTCCTACATCAACGTCTACTCCAACACGAACCGCTACCCCTACAGTCACTCCTACGCCAACGGCTACACAAACGGCTACCTCTACACGAACTGCTACGCCTACAGTCACTCCTACGCCAACGGCTACACAAACGGTTACCTCTACACGAACTGCTACGCCTACAGTCACTCCTACGCCAACGGCTACACGAACGGCTACCTCTACACGAACCGCTACGCCTACAGCCACTCCTACACGGACGGTTACACAAACGGCTACTCGAACACGAACGGCTACCCCGACAGCCACTTCTACGCGAACGGTTACAAAAACGGCTACTTCTACACGAACCGCTACGCCTACGGTCACTCCTACACGAACGGCCACTCGCACGCGAACGCCAACACCAACTCCAACGATTGAACCGACGACATTCGATCCTAATGGTCCAGATGTACACACCCTCGGGCGATTCTTTCCAGCGCCAGCTACCTCAATCTATTGGATGAATCGTCCGCACAACTGCAAAGCCGCCATCCGCGCGAGTACTACACTGGGTGAGAACTTCTTCGTTCGCGCGTACGAAATAGAAGGTAGCGGCGCGACTCTTAAAGAAACTCTGAAAACTAGGCGATATTTCTCTTTGCCTGAGCGACCAACCACAACCATACCTTCAGAACGTATTGTTCCCCTGAATCTCAGTTCGCAGCCATCATCAGACCGAGTCACTGAGATTCGTGTGTCTACTGGGCTCAACAGGGGCTGGTTTACCCTGATTACGCAGTGTCCGGTGCGTGATTCTGAGTATGCTGTATCATTTCAAAATGGAGATTTCTCCCCGTGGGTCGCCAGCACTCCCGGTAGCACTCCCGCCCCTCTGTATGCGTACGTGCCGTACCGGGCCGAAGCTCTTTTCATCAAGAATAAGAGCACGACGAGCGATATCGAGGTATACGGGATGACGACAGACGCAAGCGGAGCCGCGGTGCTAAACACGCAGGCGGGCCCACGTGCTAATTCTGTGATTCCACCGGCTTCTGTGAGACCACCGGCGGCTGGTCCGCTCGCTCTCATTCCCGAGCAAGTCAGCTGGCAGGGCCCTGGGCATTCTAATGTACTGTGGAAATTTCAATTCGGGGATCGGCTCTGGCGGTTCGCGGCGGGGGGATTTCCACTGATCCTCTCTCCGAGCCCTGTAGCCGTAGTAAGGCTGAAGGCCAGCACCTACTTCAACGGTAGCCACACATTCTCCCATCCATTCCAGCAAACCTTCCTAAGGGAACTTAAATACCAACTCTCCTACTACCTGGGGGATACTGCAGCGCTGCAAGGCAGCCTTACATCGATGCTCTCAGGGGAGAATCGCCAGAAATTAATGGAATTTCCAAACCGCTTCCTCTTTAACCCGTTCTACGGGCTCTTTAGTGATTTGAGTTATGCCCTCAGCGCTCAGAACACAGATCCAGAGAGTGACTGGTTAGGGTCCTCTGACGGATGGCAGATGCGGGATCCTCAAGCAACAGCGTTCGCTGGAGATCCACGGATTGTTCCGACGACCGTGTACGTATCTGCGAAGGGTGATGATATCAAGATCTCTACTACCTCTTTAGCCGGTTATTCCAATACGCCAATTCCAAATCGCGTAAGCGTGGTAAAGAACGGCGCCGTTACAACCGAGCCACTTGCTGACGGAAGACGGTGGGATGGCATGGGTGTATCAGCCTCGATTACAGCACCAACGCCCACGCCTATAGTTCCGGCTATGGACTACGGCACTTCCCGCGACGACGGGACAGCCATTACCGCGCTTGGCGGCGCCGCCCTCCTGGATGGTAATCGCCACGCCCCCACTTTCGACAATCCGTTCTACGGTAACAAAGCTCTGATCTTTCGCGCTGTGTTGGCCGCTCTTACTGACCTTAGTGCGCTGCCGGAAAGTGAGATATGGAGATTCTCAGAGAGTAATCTGAACGGAATCTATGGTGGTGGCCAGGTCGCGTTCACCGCTGGGCGAAAAGTCCTCTCGACCTATGGGCAAGTCGGCGGGTTCCTCCGTCGTGTCTTCTGCTCCTCGCTGACCCCTACGCCTACGCCAGATGAAAGTGATCGATACTTCTGTGATAATCCGCAGACTATCCCTTTGAGCGCTTCTGAACGGGCTACATGGAGATTCACGCCCGATGAAATTTCCCTGTTAAAAAAGGCGTTTGACGTCTGGACGGAGGGGGTGCATCGCTTGGCATATCGGCTCTACCCATACAATCTTGTCTCATGCCTCAATCAGTCAGCCCACTACCTCTTAGGGTTTCAAGAGATGTCGTACGGAAGCGGAGACCCTTTTGATGAGGGACTCGCTGAAGAGTACGCTAGGCGGTGGGTTGCCGCCCAAAGTAGAGCCGGCTGGTTCAACGAGGAGCTTGGCCCAGATGCCTCCTACATCGGTATGACAAATTATCATGCGGGCACCTTCTATCTCAATTCCTGTCTGAGGGGTAACTGCAACCAGGAACTCAAGCGTTCCATCGCTAAGACGTATGCGTTCTTCAACCATACTGTAGCTCCTGAGCCTCCACCCAAAACGAGCATTCTTGGCGGATTCAATTTTAATCACCGAGTTGGAGCGGGTTTCCACGATGAGCAATTCTTAGGGGCACGTGGAATCGCGCTAGATATACCTGAAGTCTCAACCTGGACTACTACGCTTCTCGGCGTCACGGGGCGACGACCGGGCCGAATTCCTACCAGCTTCCCACCCGCACTTAGTAGATTGTTAAACTATGATTCGCCCCGCTACGAGGGGTTCTCGAACCTACCGGAAGCAACTCCCGCTACCTTACCAGCGTTGAAGTCAACATCCTTTACTACCGATGTGCACGGCGCACATGAATTAATCGCTGTGAAACGGCCCGGCTACTACACGGCTATTTATGTTGGGAGCTCCGTGCCTACTTATTTTCCGGATAAAATTAGAAGCGTCAACGGAGAGAACATGCGCAAAGCATGGCCACTTGACGGCGAGGCAAGTGGGTTTCAAATCGGTGATGTGCACTACTTCGGCGCGCCGTTCGTCGGTGGAGGGATGAGTCTTTTCTGGACGCCAGACTTCGGGAATGCTCTCCTCGCGGGAAACTGGACCCCTCTCGTTCATCACGGCCTCGTAGCTGTTGATGGACGGACGGGGGTGAGATCGTGGGAAGATTACTTCTCAACAAGCTATATCCGCCCTACACCCACCCCCGCGCCAAACAACAATACTGCTTATGGGCCTACCCCCACTCCCACGCCAAACAACTATACTACGCTCACCACCTATGGAGAGCTCGAACCCAGTCCGTGCACCACCGGCACCACGACTTGTTCAGGTATCTCTGGCTACTCTTATCAGCGCACCTACGAGTTCCTGCCTAACTCCGTCGTGGTTACTATCCGACTCCTTGCCGAAGCAGGAGCAACTGCTCCTGCGGGTAGTAAAATCTTTGAAAACATCCCGCTTGCGGGTGGGATAGAAAAAACGTTTGCGAGTCTCGAGCCAACTCCTCCACGTCCCACTCCGACTCCTACACCTCTCACTCCGCGCATAAATGCGTTGGTTAACGGCCGCCTCGTCCCACTCAATAACAAAGATCGCTCTACTGAAAATGAGCTTCAGTACTATTCGAGAAGTTCTAGTGTAGGGTTGCGAATCAGGTTTTCACCGGGCACTGAAAAGCGTGTAGTGACCAACGGGCCTAAGGACGGCCGGGGGCTGCAAATTAATCGAGTAGAGCTCTATCTGCCGATTCCCGCGGTTCCAAGACCTCCTGCAGTTGGGATACCCACCGAGGTGAAGTACTGCCTTCAGGCCATTAGTGCCGATCCGATGGAATGCGGGTTGTAGAGCAGTCGTGATCGGCGAGGTCGACCCTAAACGTGCTCAAGTACGGGACTGAAGAGACCCACTTTGCAGTTGGAGTTTTTGCTGTTTTGGTCTCTGATAACGACTTGGTTCACTACTAACCCTCAACGCAACGTCTTTAGCCAAGGCAACCCAGTAAGGTTCGTATCGGCTGTGGCGAGAACAAGGCCATGGTGTGCGGCGGTGGCAGCTATAAACCTGTAGGCAGGGTCGTTATGTTTAAACTCTAAATGCTCGCTGGCTGATGAGACCGATAAGATGACGGCTCCCATCCAAATATCATTAAATTCAAAACCCTCAGCTTCTCAGCGCTATTATATTGAAAACTAGCGGCTACGCTGCTATTTTTTTATAGCATGCACATTAAAAGACGACTTAACCTATTGAAGCTGCTAGAAGACAAGTCCTGCTTTCTGTTTGGGCCAAGACAAACGGGCAAAACGTCGCTTCTGAGAGAGCTACTGCCAAAGGCGTCGTACATCAATCTGCTGGAGATGGATACATACGCCGACCTGAGCGCAAAGCCACAGCTTTTACGGGAGCGGGCTCAGAACTCCGAAGGGCTCATCGTGATTGATGAAGTCCAACGAATTCCGCAGTTATTAAATGAAGTACACAACCTGATAGAGTCCAAGGGAATAAAGTTTTTGTTAACGGGTTCAAGTGCCCGCGCGTTGCGAAAACGGGGAGTTAATCTCTTGGGCGGAAGGGCACGATCCTATCACCTGCATCCCTTTTCGTGGTGTGAATTAGGAGAGCAATTTGATCTTAGCGAAGCGCTCTCTCATGGTTTGATACCTGGCATTTATTTCTCACTCAATAAACAAGATGATCTGCGAGCGTACGTCGGAGACTACCTGCGAGAGGAGATCGCGGCAGAGGGAGCCGTTAGAAATATCCCCTCATTCAGTCGTTTCCTTCATGTAGCCGGACACTGCCACGGGCAGATCGTGAACTACGAAAAGATTGCTAATGACAGTAGAACCCCTTCATCCACGGTGCGAGCGTATTTCCAAATAATGCGAGATACCCTTATCGGCTACAATCTCGAAGCATGGCGGAAGGGATCAAAGCGCAAGGAGGCGACATCGAGTAAATTCTATTTCTTTGACAACGGCGTTGCGCAGCATCTGCAAAATCGAAGACACTTGGCGCCTGGAACTCCTGAATACAGCGTGGCTTTTGAAGCCTATATGTTCCACGAGATACGAACCTTTGTCGATTATGAGGCACGGACTGCGACGATTAACTTTTGGCGCACAAGAACGAATATCGAAGTTGATTTTGTTCTCGACAATCGCGTGGCGGTTGAAGTCAAGGCGAGCAGCCTAGTATCTGCGTCTGATTTAAAAGGGCTAAAAGCCATTCGAGAGGAGAGTAATGATCTAACTCGTTTTATCGTGGCCAGCCTTGAGCCTGTTCGGAGAGTTGTTGACGGAGTAGAGATTCTGCCATTCACCGAATTCCTTGATGAGCTTTGGTCTGGCACGCTCATGTAAGCGAACGGGGTATGCCCAGGGATGACTCTATCATTTCACTACGAAACGACCTGAAGTATCACCACTAGCCTTCAATTACAGTGCGAAGTTTCGCCGTTTCGTAGCTTTTCCGATTTCCCCTTTGTGCATATCTGGGGCAAAGTGTGAGGAATAATTAGTTCTCACTGGTACGGCAGGCATATGGATACTCTTACGACATACTTTGCTACTCATCGCGAACGGTTCCTCGATGAGTGGAGAGACTTTCTCCGCTTTCAGAGCATCAGCACCGACCCAACGTACGCTGAGCCATGCGTTGAATGTGCAGAATGGCTGGTGTCCCATCTGAAGGGCATAGGCTTCTCCGCCGAGCTCGTGCGTACGGCAACGAAGCCCTTGGTGTACGGGGTGTTGCCCGGAAATTCAGCGAAATCCGTGGTTCTCTTCTATGGTCATTATGATGTTCAGCCTGTCGATCCCATCAATCTCTGGGAGACTCCACCGTTTGAGCCCACGCTACGCAACGGCCGCATGTATGCTCGCGGCGCACAGGACAACAAGGGGCAGGTCTTCTATTTTTTGAAGGCGGTAGAGGCTTTGCGCGCCTCTGGGACGGATCTTCCGACGATCAAGATTCTCCTCGAGGGCGAAGAGGAGTCCGGCAGTGCGGCTATGCATGCAGAGCTGAGGGGCTTATCGGAAAAGCTCAAGGCCGAGGTGCTGATGGTATGCGACACGGGTATGCTCGTACCGGACTCTCCGACGATAACGATGGGGTTGCGTGGGATCGCGCACTTTGAGGTGCGTGCCCACGGACCGTGCGTGGATCTGCACTCCGGTATGTATGGCGGCGTCGTCCTCAATCCACTCCAGGCGCTCGCCTCCATCGTAGCTGCTCTGCACACATCCGACGGATCGGTTGCTGTTCCGGGCTTTTACGACGGTGTCGCAGAGATACCGGCTGATGATCGAGCTTTGGCAAACAAGGCACCCGTCGATCTCGCCGCAATATCGAAGACGGTGGGAACGGAGCTCGAAGGGGGAGAGCAGGGGTTCTCTATGATCGAGCGCCGGGGATTTCGACCGACCCTCGAGATAAACGGTATCGGTGGAGGTTACCAAGGGGCCGGTGGTAAGACCGTCATTCCGACTCATGGATTCGCCAAGATCTCCATGAGGCTCGTTGCGGGCCAAGACCCACGCACTACTCTCGACAAGGTTGTCACTCATATAAAGAGTCTCGCACCCAAAGGTGTTCGTGTGGAGACGTGTGACGAGAAGGTAGGCGGCCCGGCGCTCCAGCTTTCAACCCACTCGTCGGTGATTCAGAAAGCGAGAGAGTCGCTTACGCTCGCCTTTGATCGTGATCCGATCTTTCTCTGGGAGGGAGCGAGTATTCCTATTATTCCGCTCCTCTCTGAAGTAGCCGGTGCAGAGCCGGTACTGGTTGGATTCGGATTAGAGGAGGACCGGATTCACGCGCCTAACGAATCTTTTTCGTTGCGGCAGTTCGAGGATGGATTCCGTTATGTGACCTCATTTCTCAGTAGGATATGACCCAAGTTCCACTCGCCGAACGCCTTCGTCCAGTAACGCTGGATCAGTTTTACGGGATCGAGCAGCTCGATCCCTCGTTTGTGGCGCAGCTACGCTCAGGCAAGGGGCGTATACCTTCAGCCATATTGTGGGGGCCTCCGGGGTCGGGTAAGACCACCCTCGCAAAGCTTATCGGGCGTTCCTATGCGTGTGAGTACGTCGAGCTCTCAGCGGTGCTCTCCGGTGTCAAAGATGTTCGCGAGGTGGTCGAACGCGCAAAGAAACTGGACCGTCCAACACTACTCTTCGTCGATGAGATCCACCGCTTCAATAAGGGTCAACAGGATGCCTTTCTGCCGCATGTCGAAGCGGGCACGATAGCGTTGGTTGGCGCCACCACGGAAAATCCCTCCTTCCACCTCACCTCTGCGCTCCTCTCTCGTGTCCGGGTGGTTGTTCTCAAGCCCCTTACCAACGAGGCGCTTGCTCGGGTGTGTAAACGCGGCGAACGGGAGCTCGGTGTCGAACTTGGTGAGGAGTCTCGCGTGCTGTTTGAGGAGGCGAGTGGGGGCGATGGGCGTAGGCTCCTCAATCTTCTCGAAGCGTTTTTCGACGCCATAGATGAGCGCTCGCACCGTAGCCCTGATGATGTGCGTGCATTTTTGGCGCAGTCAGGACACGCCATCTACGATCGCGATGGTGAAGAGCACTACAACATCGCGTCGGCTTTCATAAAAAGTCTACGAGGCTCCGATGCAGATGCGGCGCTCTACTGGGGCTTTCGCATGATCGATGCTGGCGAAGACCCACGCTTTATCATTCGCCGCCTCGTTATCTTCGCCAGTGAAGATATCGGAAATGCGGATCCGCGCGCCTTGCAGGTGGCGGTTTCGACTCTACAGGCATATGAATTGATCGGTCTGCCCGAGGGCCGAATTCCGATAGCGCAATGTATCACCTACCTCGCTACGGCGCCTAAATCCAATCGTAGCTATGTCGCTCTGAACCGCTCCCTCGCTTCACTAAAAAGCGCCCCTCATGCATCTGTCCCGATGCATCTACGCAACGCCCCGACGGGTTTGATGCAAGGGCTGGGGTACGGCGACGGCTACGCCTATCCTCACGATCAACCGTATGGCTACGCACCGGGGGTGGAGTACCTGCCGAAGACCGTGCCGGGTAGGCCGTTTTACGAGCCGAGTGATCGTGGTAACGAGAAGACTATCAAAGAGCGTCTTCAGTGGCTGCGGGATGTGTCGAAAGGATCGGGCAGCACTTAGGAAGCGCTCCAACTAGTCCGGCTCGTGTGGAAGTATATCGTTCATCGGAAAGGCGCCGCCTGAGTGGGGACCGAAGTAGAAGCGCACCATGGTGCTTGCTGTCCACGCTTCCTGGCCGCTCATGTCGGCATACTCGATGCCCGTCATGAGTTTCAGTCGATGTTTGGCGATATAGTAATTAAATCCTACGTATCCGGCCTCGTAGAGATCTCCCGGACCAACATCTGCTTCGCGCTCGTAACGGCGCTGAGCTTGAAGTCCTTCCTCGCTGTTGGATCCGGCAAGCTGATACCTTGTTGCGAGCTGCAGATATTCGTTGAAGAAATACGTGGGTTGAAGATTGAGGCCCGTTGCGTTGCCATTGTCGCTTCCGATACCGCTTGTGACCTCCGTAATTAAGGAGGCGTGTCCTCGCGCGAGAATAATCGCGCCCGACACGCCGTTGTCGAACCTGTCCATGTTGGTAGCGTTCTCGTTTGCATCGCTATGCAGATACGAGCCGTAGAGCGTTGCGCTGTCTACTCCCGGCACCTTCCCGAGATCGTGATACACAGCTGCGAGGAACGAGTATCCAGAGTCGAAGTCGGTGAATGCCTCTCCCATGTTCTGTCCGGTCGCGGTGGAAAACAATCCTGTGTAGTAAGAGGTATTCTTGACCTTTCCCTGGAAGGTAACAGCCGGGGTATAGTCCACCCCGAACATGTTAGTGAGCATCGCGCGCTCGAGGTAATTCAGATAACGGCTCGAAACGTTTCGGTCGTGCGTGAAGCGATTCTTTTGCTGACCGATAGTAAGGGCTATCTCGGGGCTGAAAGCCCACTGTGCCCACAGCTCAGTAAAGCCGTTGTACAACGGGTCGATATCGCTACCACTCACCATCTGCGCGTGTAGGGTGGCTTTCTCGAGCACCTTGGCTTGAGCGCCTAATCGAAATCGGCGCGTCTCGTATCCATTGTCCTCGCCGGTAGATGCCTCGGTCCAATGATACTGTCCGTGGTAACGCCCGAGGAGCCATAGCTCCTGAATGTATTCGTTTTTGTCATCCTTATACACGCGCCCGAGGTTTTCGAGGGCGTCTCCGAGTGACAGGGGCTTGGCGGGGATTGATAAGTTCCGGTCGCTTGTGGAAGAGGGGGTCGTCTGGGCGGCGACGTTCGTTGCGAAGAGTAAAGTAATTACCATTGCGGAGAGAGAGAGAGCTTTGAGGTAGCGGCATAGCGGGCCTCTTGACGGCTGTTCCTTATGCTGTTCCCCAAATTTTCTCATTTTGAGCGACATGGTATGATTCTTCGTCCCCCGAGCCCGTTTAGGTTGTGATTCCCCCGCCACTCGGCAGGATGGCTGGATAGTGCCAGGGTTCTTCCGCCCAACAAGTAGCTAACCACATAGGCATAATGCTTTAACAGAATACCAACAAGGCATAAGGATTAGGAGGAGGACTTGCTACCGCTAGTATGCCACCTAGACGCCAGGATCATATGCGGAGCTCCAACGCCGCAAATGCCACGATGGCGCGCAGCAGGTCACTACGGGTAATGATTCCGATCGGCTCGCCTGTGTCGGTTGTTACCGGCATACAGCCGATACGCTCCTCCAAGAGTACGCGCGCGATCTCTCGGATCGGCACGTGAGGAGCGGCGGTAAGTACGGGGCTAACCATAAGTGTTCTGAGAGGCGTGTCGCGCCAGTCGGCCTTCGATGAGGCGGCGTTAGCGAGCCCTTCCTTAAACGCCAGACGGTCGGACACGATGCCGATTATCTTTTTTTCTCGATCCACCACAGGACAATGCCGGAAACGCTTCTCCGAAAAAAGCTCGATCAGGTTCCCGAGTAAGGCCTTCTCTGACACGCTCTCCACTGGAGATGTCATGATGTCAGCGGCGGTAGGGGTCGTTTTTTCAGGGGTCGATTGCTTGATGTAGCGTTGGACGGCAGTTGCAAAGTGTCTTGCAGGCTGATGCTTGCCGTCATCTCCCGGAGAGAGCGGGGTTACTAGGTTTGGTGCCGCTACGCGTTCGACTCCCGTCGAGAGGCGCAATCGCCCAGGAAGGTAATCGGTGGTGAGGCCTCGCACATCACGGACGGTGAACATCTTCAGAAGGTATATCGTGCCTCGGTTCTTTGGCCAGATGAGTTTTGGTCTCAGGTGAAGGCTGCTGTGACTGCGGGCTGTCTGGAAACTCTGTCCCGTGGGGCTCCAGTAGGGGCGTTGGTGCAGTCCTGAAGTGACAGCATCACTCCATTTTCAGCCGGGAGAATACGAGGTTATCGCTTCTATTCGGTTGCATGCCGAGCTGTCGGCACCTGTACTATGCGTCTGTGGGGACTTGAGACGGTCGTAGCCGATTGGAACGATTAATAATCTGTGATTTTGAAGGGTTGCTTGTGTACCTTCGCACGATTCATTAGCATGCATGGCTGAAGCGGTGAGTGAATTCACTGTAACGATTGTGCGGTATGCTTAAACAAAAGTGGCGACTGATATCACGGCTTGAGCGTTTGGGTGATAACCTCATCATCATCGTCGCATTCTTTTGTGCATATTACGGGCGTACCCTTCTTATTCGGGCCAACGCTGATTTGGGCCTCGGCGTCCCCTTCGAGGGCACTCAGCTTGCCCCAATCAAAGATTACGTGATGGTTTTGGCGGCCTCTATGCTGGGCTACGGGGTTGCCCTCAACCTGATGGGCGCTTATGGCAGCATGCGGCTTGTTTCGGTGTGGAGACTCTTTCGCGTCGCGGTGCTGAGTAGTGTGGTGGTGTTTGTGCTGCTCGCGGCAACCTTGTTCCTTCTAAAAATCGATATAAGCCGCTCCTTTATAGCGCTCTTCGTCATAATGTGCGGAATTGGAATCGCGGTAGAGCGCTATGTGGTGCTGAAGTTCCTGCGCTACTGGCGGAGACAGGGAAGAAATTTCCGTAATGTGATTATCTGCGGGGTAGGCGAGCAGGCCGTCAAGCTTGCGCTTGAGATAGTCTCGCGTCCCGAGTTGGGTATCCATATCCGGGGATTTGCCGACCTCGGTCGTATCGATACTCATCAAGAGCAGAGCATTCGACAATTCAGAGAGGATCTGCAGGGTGTGGCTCGTGTCGGTCGAGTTATTCTGGGTGTTGAAGCCTTGTGTGTGACGCTCGAGGATTATGCGATTGATGAAGTGATTTTCACGGATGTCGTAGATGTGATGCCGGAGGTCGAAGAGATGGTGCTTGCCTGCGCGGAGCAGGGGGTTCGTACGACGATAGCAGCGGATCTCTTCAGCATAGGTCTTATCAAATCGGGAATCAGCTATTTCGGCGGAATGCCATTGATCCATTTTCAGACGCCGCCAGGCGATACCTGGGAGTTGGTTTTTAAGCGTGGACTCGACGTGGCGGTGAGCGGGGCTCTTTTGGTAGTGCTGTCCCCGCTCTTTGCCATCATTGCTCTTGGTATCAAAACGACGCCCGGCCCAGTCATCTTCCGGCAGAGGAGGGTAGGATTGAACGGCCGCTTGTTCGACATGCTCAAATTTCGCTCTATGGTCGATGGTGCAGAAGACGAATTGGCGAATCTAAAAGCCAGTAACGAGATGCGCGGACCGGCGTTCAAGCTCACGAACGATCCGCGTGTCACGCCCTTTGGACGAGTTCTCAGGCGCTTCAGCATCGATGAGCTTCCTCAGCTCTGGAATGTGCTCGTCGGAGATATGAGTTTGGTCGGTCCTCGCCCACCGATACCGGGAGAGGTGAGCCTGTATGAGCGCCGCTCGCGTCGACGGCTCTCGATGCGCCCGGGCTTGACGTGCACCTGGCAGGTGAGTGGACGAAATGAGATATCTGACTTCGATACGTGGGTAAAGCTGGACCTCGACTACATCGACAACTGGTCGCTCTCCAGCGATCTCATGCTCCTCATGCGAACGATTCCAGCCGTGTTGTTCGGGACGGGGGCTCGATAAGGGTTAGCCGAGCGGTGAAAGACACCTCGTGCTGCCGAGTTCAATTCCAGGAGAGGAGAGGGTGTTCTCTGCTGCGCCCAAGCACCGCTGGAGACCGATACGAGGCTGGTTGTATTCTACGAGCCAGGTTCGTGTATCTTACGCCCACATCTCCTCAACCAGTCGCACCGCGATCTGTTCTCCTTCCCCGTAAGGAGGCGGGCATTTTTTGGACCACAAAGGACGCAAAGGACACAAAGAATCAGGAATTGATCAAGCGGATGATGCCGTCTTTATCAAGAGTGGCGCTGCTACAGGTGACCGGCATTGCAACCTCGGAGAGAGCCTGTAGTTTTCGCGCTGTTGCAATTCGTGCTTCAACCACACCTTGTAGGACTCTTCGAGCAGGCCAGCGCCGAGAGCGGTATGCACCTTCAGTGCGGCGTCAACAAAGACCTTCGAAACTTCATGTGGAGTCATATCTTTGTGTCCTTTGCGTCCTTTGTGGTCCAAATAAGTGAACGGAGAATCGACGCAAAAGTTGCGTACCACCGCGGTAAACTCGTAAATTAAAAGGAGAACAAATCAATCGAATGGATGCTCGGGCGAGGCGCCCTCGCACCATTCATTGAAGCGTTATCCTATCGATCTCTTCACTCAAAGCACACTTCTGAGCATCCTCACTTCGAGTCGAATTCCAATTGCCCCTCCCAATCCTCGTCCGGGGGCTTTTGCACGAACAGATTTATCTCCCGCAGGTAGAGATCTGAAGCCTTTTTGAGACGAGCCTCTATAGCGGCTACCGTAGTGAAGCACTCCTGGGCTTCATGCCATTTACGACGGCGAAAATGGGTCAGCCCCTTCTGCCACGATTGCATAGCGTCATCAGAGAAGGGCTGCTCGAAGAGGCCGTAGATCGGGGTCGATAGCATCTTTCCCACAACCTTAATTACGCCGAAGGGTACTATCGCTATTCCAGCCAGCTCTCCGAGCTCCCTTCTGGTGGACTCTGCGACGATGATGTTCGAACCGAAATACTTGTTGATCCCTTCGAGGCGTGAGGCGAGGTTAACGGCATCGCCTATTGCGGTGTAATCAAACCGTCGTGCCGAACCGAGGTTCCCAACTACCATCGGCCCGGTATTGATTCCTATCCGGGTCATGAGGGGTGGAAAGCGCTTTGAACTATTAAATTTGTCCACGTTACGCTGTATCTCGAGAGCCGTGAGTGCAGCCAAGCGCGCGTGTTCCGGAACCTTTATCGGGGCCCCCCAAATCACGAAAACTGCATCCCCGATGAATTTTATCAAGGTGCCTTTGCGCTCGAAGATCACGTCCATTACCTCGGTGAAGTAGGAGTTGAGCATCGTGGAGACCTCTGACGCGAGCATCCCCTCTGTTACCTGAGTAAACCCGACGATATCGGTGAAGAGCGCGGTGGCATGCACGCCTTCGCCTCCTAACTCGAGCGCTTTCGGGCTCCTGCTCATCTCTTTGGCCATCTCAGGGGCGAGGTAAAATTGAAAGGCGCGCTCCACCTGCTGCTGGGATCGAACGGTCAGCACGTAATACAGGAGAAAATTAATGAGAAGGGCGAGCGGTATCAGCACCGTTACGAGCGAGAAGCCCGGAAGAAAGAGGCCGTTGAGAAAGCTCAGGTAGCCCGCAATGCACCACACCAAGACGAAGGTTAGGGCTACCAGGGCTGCCCATTGGGGTTTCATCAAAAAGATGAGGAAGACTATTGCAAAGGTTGCAACGAGCAGCCCCAGGGTCTCCACACCCCGCGAGGTGCGGGTGATCCAATCTTTGGTAAGGAGGTTGACGGCAGCAGTGGCGTGGATCTCCACACCGAACATAGCCTCACGATGAAGGGAGGAGACGTGGAAACTATCAACAACGCCGGGTCCTAGCTCCGAACGCAACACCAGCCCTACGAATACGACCTTCCCCGCAAACGCCTCTTTCGGGATGGGATTCTTCGGATTCATTACTTGATGGTAGGGAAAGGTCTCTATCGTGCCGGGGGGGCCGTAGAATTTGATCAGATCTTGATCGCCTGGGAGAGCCGGGGACCTACGCGTCAGTCCGGCCCCGGCGATCGCTAGGGTCGGCATCTCTTTGATGAATTTAGAGGAGTTCTCATCATCGATAAAGAATCGCCGCACATAGCCCCCATCGAGTGGAACCCGAACGAGCGCAGCTGCCTCTGAAGCTTCGAGGAAGGGCGTGAAGGGCTCGTTGAGCTCCTCATACGCATATCTCCCGGCGGAAGAGCTCTGCTCGCGCACGCCTACATCAGCTCCCAAGACGGTAGGAATCTCTGAGATCGAATGTGCAAGTTCTTGGTCTGCTGCCGGATCAGGACTGGGGTCAATAAAGAGGATGTCCATGACGACACGTCGTGCACCGAGCTCTTTGAGTCTTTTTATGAGCTGTGCGTGCAACTGCCGCGGCCAAGCTTGATTCATAGGTACGCCGAGCAAGTTGTATGATTGCTCGTCCATCGCCACTATCGCCACCTCCGAGGGGGCTGCTAGCGGTCCGCGCAGTGCAGACCACACATCGAGCGATAGGGGCTCGCGCTGCGTGCCGAAAGGGGTGAGGAGGATTACCAGATGGATGAGCAGGGCGATTACACCAGCTAGGGTAGCGAGTAAGGTTCTCTTCATCGTGTTACGACACCTGGCGCGTTCAATCGGAAGATTCCGTCTATGCAAACCCTCGATGGGTAGGATACGAGTACGTTCATAACAGAAAATTATCCCCGGGGTGAGGGGGATTATTGGAATGTAACCATGCGATACCTGCTCTTACTTCTTTTGTCACTCATCACCCTGAGTCCTCTACAAGTCCTTGCAGAAGTGGTAGCCCGCCTCGATTCGATCGAAGGGGAGGTTGAGTATCGTCGCGGTAGCACAGAAGTGTATGCGAAGGCCGGGCCCGGGCTCGAGCTACATGCGGGAGACGTCATCCATACCGCCAGGAATAGCCGTGCTGGGATCATCTTTGCCTCTGGAACGTTGTTGCGAATAGCTCCGAACACCACGCTCGAGGTCAAGGGCGAAGCGTTGCAGCAGGAGTCCATCTTCCTCAAGGCTGGTAAGCTCTTCGTATTCAATCGCGCTGAGAAGGAGCTGCCGATCATTCGAACCCCTGGGGTAACAGCGTCGATCCGGGGAACAGAGGTAGTGATCGAAGCGTTTGAGGATGGAGCATCGGTCGGAGTGATCGAGGGTTTAGTGCAAGTCTCAAATGATGCTGGCACCCTCGATCTCGGTCCAGGCGAAGCCGCGAGGATCGTGCACGGCGGGGCACCCGTAAAGGAGATCTTGGTGCGTAGCCGAGAATTGATCGAGTGGGCGCTCTACTATCCTGTAGAGATACCGTTAACCTCTCTGGAGTCGGGGTTCACCTCCAGTCAAGGAAAGGGAGCGCTAGCCGCTGTGAAGCGGGGCGACTACTCAGCAGCGCTACGTGAGCTGGCTGAATCATCAGACGAGGGAGTCTTCGGTCGAGCGCTGGTGTCGTATCTTCAAGGCGACACCGGGGCCGCAGCAGAGAGCCTCTCGAGTCGTCCGTTTGACGGATTACCCGAGGCGCGAGTGCTCCGTGCGGCCCTCTCGCTCAGCTTGGCTGGGGACCTGGCTGCGATGCAACGCGATCTCGATTCGATAGATGCAACACAGGTAACACCTCAATTACTCGCAACGACTGAAAGCATGCAGGCGTTGTCGAATTTAGTTGCAGGAGATCGCAACAAAGCAGAGGACCTCTCTGCTGCAGCGCTCGCACGTAACGGCTCCGCAGTCGATGTGGCTCTCGTGCGTGTCTCCGTCTTGCAGGCTTCGGGGCGCTTGAGCGAAGCGCAGGAGGTGTTGCAGGGTGTTACTCCCTCCGTGGGAGTTCATGCCAAGTTGGCCGAGCTTGCGCTCGGCGAGGGAGATCTGGACAGGGGGCTCAGCGAGGCTACGCGCGCCATGGAGCTCGGGCCCGCTACGAGCGAGGCGCTCACGGTATTCGGATTCGTATCGCTCGCGCGCGGCGAGTTGGACCAAGCAACGACCGCCTTTGACACTATCATTTCGAGTGGAACCCCTGCTCCTCGGGCGAGGTTTGGTTTGGGGTTGGTGAAGGCTCGGCGAGGCGATCTGGAGGACGCACGTGACCTGATAGCGCAGGCTGCGGCCCTCGATCCGCAGGTGGCGATATATCGCAGCTACCTCGGCAAAGCGTTCTTTGAGGACGAACAGGAGCAGAGGGCATTACACGAATTCGGGCTTGCAATTGAACGAGATGCCAACGATCCGACGCCGTATCTGTACCGTGCATATACGTATCTCGCGCTCAATCAGCCGATTCAAGCCTTGGAAGATGTTGAGTCTTCGATTGAACGGAACAATAACCGCGTAGTGTATCGCTCGAGCCTCCTACTCGATCGGGATGAGGCGGTTCGCAGTGCGGGCTTGGGATCGGTATTCAGTGGGCTCGGATTCTCCAACACGGCTCGTATCGCTGCCTTGGGGTCGCTGGGAAAGGATTACGGTAATTACGCCGCACACCGGCTTCTAGCCGATAGCTATTCGGAGTCTCCCTTTTACCTCGACGATGCAAGTCGCTCTGAAGCAGCAATCACGAAGCTCCTTTCGCCTCTTAGCTTCAATACACTGCGTGTGGGCTCCTCAACCACGCCGGGTAGTAACGATTACAATGCGCTCTTCGAACGCTCGGAGCATAGGCGCGGGATCGATTTTGAGTACGAAAGCGTCTTTGATCGGATCTATTCCTCTGCATGGGGTGTCGGAAAGGGTGAGCAGTACGGGTATCTCACATCCTGGAAGAGCGACATGACGGGAGGATCCAAGCACGGTTCGTGGGGTCGCTTTCACGAGGGGGAGGTAGCCGCACAGTGGCAGCCCTCATGGGATACTAGGTTTGTTTTCGACGGTATAGGGACCTACTTTTCTCAGTACAACACCGAGGGTCCCGAAGAGTTCTCACTTGATCGGGGAGAGTTCGAAGGTGCTGTCGTGCACACGTTCTCGCCAAAACTGCGAGGATTCGTCGACGTGCGCCACGGAAACCCGCGGCAGGATTTTATCACAAACCAATTGCCGAGGAACGTGGCAATCACCTCGGTAGCACAGGGAGAGGTGATAGATGAAGATGTCGAGGTAGCGCCATTCGATGAACGCACACGCGAGCGTGTCTCGCAGACAAAGAGCACCGCGCAATTGATATACGACTCAAAAGCTGCGTCGATTGTGTTCGGATCAACGTATCTGTCCTCCAAGGTTGATCGCGAAGAGTCGAGCATCATTCCGGGAGGCGTACTCGATATTCCTAGTGATAAGGACCTCTACATAGATTCTAATTCTCATGACGCTCTAGCCGGATACGACCTGTATCTTTATCCGATAGTACACCTAGCTGATTCGCTCGATCTGACCCTTGGTGCTAACTTTACGGAGATAGATATTAGTGACACCGATATCGCCCCCTTCGTCGATGGTACCTCACGTGTATCGCACGTTTCACCCAAGCTCGGGCTGCGCTGGGAGGCGTGGCGAGGGGGCGCATTTCGCGCGGCGTTTTACGAGAACCTCAGGAAGACCTCCAGAGAAGATCAAATAACGCTCGAACCGACCCAAATCGGAGGTATCAACCAGATCTTCACCTCACAGCCGGGCACATTAGAGCGCACGTGGGGAGTCGGTTTCGATCAGAAGTTTCCGACCGATACGTATATCGGAGTAGAGGGGGCGCAGCGCCACCTTTCGTCACCGCTCGTATCGTACGATACGTCATTAGAGATTAATTACGATTCCGCGCGGATCATTCGCGGGATCGCCGGGCCTCAAGACCTCGATATTCACAGCGACGTGACGAATGTCCGAGGATATACGTATCAGGTGCTGTCGAAGCAGTGGGTCGCCACGATGGACCACGATCTCTTCCGCTTCTCCGATTACAGTGACGAGGACTCCGCTCGGGAGGAGCTCTATCGGTCAGCGTTGGCAGTTCGGCACTTCGATCCATCGGGGTGGTTCAGTTCTGTAAACGGAACGTTCCGAAATCAACGAATCAACTTCGGTGCTGCAAATGGCGATGAGGTTTCATCCTTCTGGCTATTGAACGCGACGACCGGATATCGCCTCAGGAATCGTCGTGGAAGGATCGCACTTAACGTGGTTAACATCCTCGATAAGGATTTTACCTACGACACATCCTACGGCCTCGAACCGTTTATAGCGCCGGGTATAGGAGTTTGGCTGACGGCGAGTTACAATTTTTGAAAACTACAGAGAAGCGTGTAAAGACGCCGTCTATCCAGTATCCGTCGGCGAGGAGCCGTTCGACCGAGCTCACGCCGAGGCCCGTGTAAGTGCGGGATGCGAACAGTTCCTTGATTAGCGTGAGTACCCTCTGATAGCATCTGCCATGGATCTACACAAGAATGCATCCCGCACAACCGATACCGCTTCCCCGACGTACGATAACGCCTCCACGTTTACCGAGGCGCTAACCACGCTGCGAGATCTGGCAGACATTCCACAAGACGAATCCGTGTCTGAGACGCTGCGAAGTCGCTTCGAAGAGATTCAAAGGCAGTGCGAGCGCCTGGCTGCGTTTGCACCCGCTCTCCAGAAGACTCACTATGAAGTCGCTGCTACCAATGCGACATCAGCAGCAAGCTGTGACACAGATGTTGCGCAGGCAGCAGAGCGCCTATTGGTTAACAGAGGCAGATTCAACATCCTAGCTGCTAAGTTATCTCTCGGCTCGGTACACACTGTGGCCGATCTCAGCCGTGCATGGGCGCGGTATACTAGCTCAGGCGACTCCTGTGACGCTATGAGCGCGATTGATCGAGTTGTGGCACTTGGTATCTTGGAGTCACTCGAAGGCGGTCGCGTGCAACGCTGTCGCAAGCACGTGGAGTTCAAAGGTGCGGTAAAGGATCCTAAACCAAAGCATGCTGAAACGCTTCGCGTCGAAAAGAGGAGCGCACCAGAACGGCTTGATTTTGAGGCACTCTATGGCGAGATCGTCGCACACTGGCTCCGGGGAGGATCACAGGCGGCGCCCACTAATCGACCCTACCGCGGTCACAAAGAGGACCTCATTCTACTCGTGTCTCTGATTGCCCAAGGGAACGGTGGGATTGAGGTCGGTAGTTATTGGAGGCCCGCAATCGCAAGCCGGGATTTGATGTCCACATTCAGAGCCGCGACAGGTATGAAAATCCGGCCGTTCAGAGATAGATTTAAGGACTCCTTGCACGAATCATTGATAGCGAAAGTGCGAGACGTGGTGCGCGCTGTTGCTGTACGACAACCCGAGGCATCTCATGGTGCCACCGAGGAGACCCTGGCGCTCATATGTGATCAACTCGCTGCCTGCTCGCAGCCCACGTGCTCAGACGAGGAACGCCCGCGTCTGGCCGCGGCTCTGCACGTATCACCGGCGGGTATAAGTTCGTTTCTTACGCGAGTGCTTCTCCAAAGTAAGGAGGGGCTGTTGCAGATCTTAGGAGAGCCTCCCTTCCTACCTCATCTGGGGGAGCGTACGCTGCGATTGACTAGGAAAATCACCCTGTTTCAGACCTCCTTGAATGACTGCGGGACGCAAGAGAATATTAGCGGGGAAAGAGTTAGTCAGATACTCGAGACGATTGAGGGGATACATCCCCTCATAAGGAGTATCATCCGAGCACGAGCCGAGAAAGCGGAGCTACAGTGCCAAGTCCCCAATCAGTCTGAGATACAAGAGTTGGAATCGTTGATAAACGCTAACCCCGCAGAGGCGTATCAACGAGGGCTAGAGCTTGATAAAACGGGAGGCTTGCTGCCTGGAGAGAATGAGGCTTACGCGCGACAACGGATGTTTCAGGTTGGTTTTGCCGGCCGCTACAGTCCGAAAGCTGGCGAAGCTCGCAGCTATCCGTCATGGATCAAGCAGTTGCAAAAGTATCCAGATGCTTACTTTAAAGCGCTCGCTCACACTGCGATGAATACTCGGATTGACCGGGCGATTAGGGAATTCAGGCCAGCGCTCTCTCAGGATTTCGTGAGCAACCAACTCACTCAAGCGGGGTTGGGTGCCGAGGATTGTGCAAGGGTTACCGAGTACCTCTCACAGCTCATCACCCAACCAACGACGTGCAGAAGGGATCTTTGGATGCAACTAGAGAGTGACGAGAATAATCAACGACGGGGCGAGACAGTACTCTCCTTGTTCAAGGATGTGATTCAAAAAAAAGGGCAAGAACGAGCGAGAGCGGCTTGTGCGGTATTCGATGAACCGTGGTGTGCACATTGGTTACCCTCATCATCGCTAATGCACTTACTACAAGAGCGGATTATCAATCAGAAGAGTATTCTGGAAACGTGCGCCGCTCTTGGCTGGACGCATGGACACGTGAGTGTTACGACAACCTCCCTGTACGGCCTTTTCCCCAGCCTTGTCAATACAGTGCCGAGACAGTGGAGAGCTAAACCTGACCACCACTCGTAGCGCGCCAAGCTCGCAACTACCCTCCCCTCCGTACTATCTTCCGTACTACGCTCCGACCTCTGCCCCTAACCCTGGATGACCGCCGGGGCCTCAGATTGTTACTATTACCCCAATCTGTATTGCGCCCCCGCACTATTGTACCAAACCAGCGTCATGGACTAACGTTGCTATTGCTAGGAAAAACAATCGCTTTTTTGTAAGTAATTGACATATGGTTGCGGCTCAATTCCGTTGCAGCGCTGATTGATAAGATTAGCCTCTAAATGCAGTGTCCATCCATCGCTGGCGGGGTGGGTATCAAGGGTCCATGTATTAGTGAATATGGGCGGCTATTTAGCGCAAAGCAGCGAAAAAGATTTGGCAAACGTACGTTCCAAAATCTGGAAAAGCTGAAACTACTCAGGGAGAAATGCTTAGGGCCGTAGAAAAGCTTTGTGATGAAGCCACCCGCAACGGTAACGGTAATTGGGATTCGGGTTTCGTTCTTCTCCTGAAGTATCTAAACCCTTCAGGTGTCGAGATCCTGGAGGCTAGATCTCGAGATGTGCGCAACTTTGCCGCCCGTCTCCGAACTAGAAGGTGTGAACGCTCTACCACCCACCGAGAAACCGGATAGCAGTCTGCATCCAAGAGCAAGTCCCACTCCAGGCCTCTTCGACAGCATGCGAGGTCCTATGCGATACGCAGACATGAGCCTCATGCTGAAGCGCACTTGAGTTTGTAAAGCTTCAAGGTTACGTCCTTAGCCGAGAGAAGCGTAAATACGACGTACGCCAGCGCTCGAAGCCTCTTCACGCTTGATGGAGAATTTCCCGAGCACACTGGTGCGATCGACATGCGGACCTCCGCATATCTCCTTGGAGTAGTCGCCGATCTCGTAGACCTTTACCTTCTCAGGATATCGCTCTCCGAAGAACGCAAGCGCCCCTTCTTTGATCGCATCGTCGTAGCTTGTAAGTCGGAACGAAACCGCGAGGTCTTGTTCGATCTGCTCGTTGACGATGTGTTCAACCTGCGCAAGCTCCTCCGGCGTGACCTTCTGAGGATGAGAGAAGTCAAAGCGCAAGCGTTCGTTGGTTATGTTGCTTCCCTTCTGTTGGACGTGTATGCCGAGGATCGTTCTCAAGGCTTGGTGCAACAGATGGGTTGCGGTGTGTAACTTGACGACTGCTTCTCCATGGTCAGCGAGACCGCCCTTGAACATCCCCTTTGCAGATGTACGAGAGAGGTCCTGATGGCGCTTGAACTCTGCTTCGAATTCGGTGCGGTCAACCTGTTGGCCCCGTTCGCGCGCAATCTCCTCGCTCATCTCCCACGGGAATCCGTAGGTCTCGAACATTTTGAAGGCGAGCGCTCCCGTTAGGTTCGGGATCTTTTCGATCTCTTTGAGCCCCTTGCCCAACATCGCGTTGAACTTGCTCTCTTCTTGCGTCAATGCGGCGATGATTTCGGCACGACGCTCGGAGGGAAGGGGATAGGCATCGGCGTACGAATCGAGGACTGAGGCGCCTATTTCAGAGATAAATCCCGAAGGGAGATTCAAGATGCGTCCGAATCGAATAGCTCGGCGGATGAGGCGCCGCACAACGTAACCTTGCTGTTTGTTCGACGGCATCGCGCCATCGGACATTAACATCGTGGCGGCACGGCCGTGATCGCAGATGATGCGCATGCCGCGGGTTGTTTCGGCATCTTGCCCGTACGTTCGTCCCGATTTCCGCTCCAAGAGTTCAATCAATGGACGGAAGATGTCGATCGTGAACACATCGGATTGGTTCTCCGTTGCGGCTACGATACGCTCCAACCCACCTCCGAAATCCACGTTTCGTTGAGAGAGCTCGCTCAAGGAGCCGTCCTCCTCCTTCTTGTACTGCATGAATACGGAGTTACCGATCTCGACGAAACGACCGCAGTCGCAGTTGGGATGACACGTATCTCCGAAGGCAGGATCGTGTTCGATGTGAGGATACTCGAAGAATATCTCACTGTCCGGCCCCCCCGGTTCACCGGCAGGCATGTTCTCCGGTTCTCCCGCGCGTGACCACCAATTCTTGCTAGCGGGATACGAGAAGATCCGTTCGCCTTCTTTGGCGTCGATGCCGACACCTTTGTAGATCTCCTTCCACAGCTCTATCGCTTCGTGGTCCTTTCCAATCGAACCTTGTCCTTCGAAGACCGAGACGTAGAGTCGTTTGGGATCGAGCCCGGCTTCCTTTGTCATGAATTCGAAAACCCAGGGGAGCTGTTCCTTCTTGAAGTAGTCCCCGAGCGACCAGTTTCCGAGCATCTCGAAAAAGGTGGTGTGTCGATTGTCGCCGACCTCTTCGATGTCCTGTGCCCTAAACGATTTCTGGCTGTTTACGAGCCGAGTTCCTTCGGGGTGAACCTGACCGAGTAGGTACGGTACGAGCGGCTGCATGCCCGAGGAGGTAAAGAGCGTCGTGGGATCGTTGTCCGGGATGAGCGATACCGAGGGTATAACCGCGTGTCCACGTGTGCTGTAAAATTCGAGGAAGCGGCGGCGAAGTTCGGAGGTTTTCATACACTGTGGCCGTGGTGCGGTAGTCGGTTGTTTCGACGGGCAGTGTAGCAAATGTCGCGCAGGCCTTAAAGGTGTGTGATTCGGCGGAATAGGGGCTTAGAAATCGGGATCAGGCACGTTGTATGTCTCAGGTAGGGCGCGTATGTTGGGGTGCCATCTTACCGACTTGTCCCTAGGGCCTTGTTCCTGTACTTGAGGGGGTGCCGCGGGAAGGATTCCAGGAGTGAGAGTGTGCGTCCAGAGGATGTCGAGCAGATCTTGGGTAAAGTGCGAGTCGCCCTCGAGGGGGGACGGATTGATGATGCCATACAGGCGCTAATGACGCTGCATCCCGTGGATCAAGCCGAAGCCTTTCTCGAGCTTGATGAACCGACCCAGAGGGAGGTCCTCACGAAGCTCGATGCTCAGGCGCGGGCCGAGATCTTAGAAGAGATGCCCGATGGTGATGCAGCCGAGATCGCCTCAGAGCTTCCCCCTCAGGAGTTGGCAGATGTTCTCGACGAGATGAACCCTGAGGTGGCAGCGGACATTCTTTCGGGGCTCACTCAGGAACAGGCCGCCTCCACTCTGGAGCGCATGGAGGAGGCAACTGAGGTAGAGCCACTGCTCAAGTACCGTGATGACACCGCGGGCGGACTGATGAGTCCTGAATTCATCGCTCTGGATGGTAGTATGACGGCCGAAGCGGTGATCGCTTTTCTGCGCGCCGAACGCCCGGTCGAGGATATTCCGTACTATCTGTACGTTGTTGGTGCTGCCGGGGAGCTCTTAGGGGTCATCCCTCTCAGAGAACTTATAGCGGCAGCTCCTGAGACGCCTATCTCCGCGATTATGACTGCAGATGTTCTCTCGGTTCCGCTTGATACCGACCAAGAGGAGTTGGCCCAGATATCGAAACGCTATCGCCTGCTCCTGCTTCCCGTTGTGGATGAAGCTGGGAGGTTGGTGGGAGTGGTCAAGAGTTCGGATCTCGTAGAGGTCATCGAAGAGGAGGCCACCGAAGA
The DNA here is from genome assembly GCA_044351795.1 of Bdellovibrionota bacterium. Taxonomy (GTDB): domain Bacteria; phylum Bdellovibrionota_C; class UBA2361; order UBA2361; family OMII01; genus OMII01. The sequence goes on from JBILFA010000047.1 coordinate 24,869, forward strand.
TATCTTCCGACTCGGAGGTGTCAGTGATGGCCAGATCCAGTTGTGGAGCCCTGTA
>JBILFA010000142.1:0-8553 GCA_044351795.1 Bdellovibrionota bacterium
AGCAGCAGGCGACGTGATTTTTTACGTACTAGCATCCTCGGCCTCATGAGTGCAGGCGCGCTCGGGATGGTATTCCGGCGAGTTGCGGCTTCTGATTCGTGGGGGTCAACTACTCAGCAGCCGGAGGAAAAGGGGTCTGCATTGTCGTTCGGGTCGCAGATCAGCGCTTTTACGTGGGACAATATTCTTTTTCAAGTAGGCTCCCACGCGTTTGCGGCACTTGCTTGGGAGCATGAGCTTAGCATCGGAAACGCAACTCTGCGAAACCGTGCCCCTGTGGATAAGGAAGCTTTCCGACGTGTGTTGGATCTGTGCAAACGCGATCCGAGTCTGTATGCCACAGTATACGGGAAGGTCGGCTGGTTTCAGCCGGCTCTCGAAGAGGTTCTGTTTAGGATCCTTCCGAGTGTCTTATGCCCAGGGCCAGGGGCGGAATGGCTTGTAGGGATTCCCACGAGCCTCGCATTTGCAGGTGTTCACAACCTGGTCTCCGCTGGAGCCGAGACGAAGCGCGCAATTCCTTTGGATAGTAACGTCAAGCTCAGTCTTGACTACGTCCCGCTGACGCAGTTTCTCTTGGGTGCTTTCTGCTGGTACACCGCTCGGCGCTATGGAGAACTTGCGCCCGTTGTGGCGCATGTATTCAATAACCAAGCATCTGCGATTAGTGTGGTCCTCGGGGGGAGGAAAAACCAGCAGAGGTACGAACAGTTCTTGAAAGAGGAGGTCTCTCGCTTTGATGTGCGCTTGTAGGAGCTTCATCACAACAACCTCAGTCACATTATTTTCCTTCAAATCCCTTTTTCAGGAGCGATTAACTGCTAATGCCCTGCCTCGTTCCCGTGGACGGGTCAAAAGAGAGATATGAGTAATTCTTTAAGTCCGACATTTGTTCTCGGGGTTGGGGCACAGAAAGCTGGAACCTCCTGGCTGCACAGACAGCTTACAACAAGCCTCTTCGTCAGTATGGGTTTTGCGAAAGTCTCTTTTCAGAAGCCTCAATCCGCAACCTCTCCAACTTCCTGAGTCTCGATCTGACGCACGCGGATAAGGAGGAGAAGGTCAATGCATCTGAAGCGATGACTCTCAGTGCAAACTCTACGAATCCTGTCGCGAATTTCACGCCGATGTGTACATCTTTTGCGCCCGGGAATATCCCGAAGCAGAGAGGCTCTGGATGCGGCGAAACAGCGGAGTAAGTGTGAATACCGAAATCCGCTCGATACCTTCGGGCACCATTAGTGCTTGGTCAATTACAGCATCGATTTCTAACGGTTGAATTGCAGGTTGCTTGGGGCACGCACCGTCCTGTTTGAAGATAACGAGACTAAGGGCGCTCGATTTCTCACACGTCGCAAAGCGCTGGAGAAGGTACGATTCAGAAAAGATATCAGCTTCGGACGCAGGCTCAACTTTTTGCTTGAGTAATGTGTCAAATTCTCTATAGTGATTAGAAGGCCCATTATTAGGGCATTTTTGTAAGAGTGAGAATTCTTCGATGAGAAGTAAAGTATCGACAACCCTTGAAGCCTTCCGTCGCATGTCGCCGGCCAAGGCAGGGGTGTTTGCTCAAGAGTGGCAAATTACGATGCTTCTCGGTGCACATGATCGTCTGATTCCCTTTCGCTTCTGACACAGCGTGGGGCTCAGCGAGAGCCCCTAGAAGCTTCCGTTAGCCATACATTTCGAAAGTATCTCGGTTGAGCCTCAAGGCTCAATGGGATCTCTGTAGCGGTTGTCTGCAGTGGGGAAAACGAGAAACTTCATTTTTGAGTATTTGAATTCAAGAAGGGGGAACAACACGATGAAGACCGATAGAATAGGCTGTTAATCAGCGACTAATCCCAAACAAATTCGACGCTTCTTGCTGAGCCTTAGCTCGGTACGGGAGAGGTGTTTCTACAGCGTCTGAGGCGCTGTTGTCTCTCAAACGAGGGAAACGGGAGTCGTATATGCGTGGAAAGGGAGTGGGTACGTAGTTTGTGGGCAGAGAGAAAATCAAGAGGGTTAGATGATCTAGTCCTGTCATCGAGTCGGTGCCGCTTGTTAGAGCGGCGAGCTCTCGATGACAGAGCGAGGATTTTCAAAGCTCCGCCGGACTCGTTGTCGGCGTGGAGCAGTAAAGGTTTCAGTTCATTTTTGGAGGTGTGTATGAATACGTCAGAGATAGTGCAAGTCGAGACCCCAAAGGTCACGCGTCGGCGAAAGGTAAAACCGAAAGCTCGGTTCTTACCTCTCGTGCAGCCGAAGAGGGAGGCCCCTCCCAAGCAGCGGAGGTTGTCACGCCTAGGCGAGGCTGTACATCAGATCGTACAGGCGAATGTGGTAACGCTCCGCGTCTTATGGGAGGCGCAACCAAAGGGTACGATCGCCAGAGTGTTGGTCGGTGTCGGTGCAGTTATCGCACCGGTGCTCAGTTGGTACGGTAATGGTCTCATCGTAGATGCCATAACCCGTACTGAGTCAGTCGGAGAGATCTTCCTCGGTGCGGTTGCTCTCATAGGGAGTTTGACGATGCTTGGAGTCATTCCAGTGGCGCTCAGCTCACTAGAACGGATGTCCGATAACTGCACGTTCGAAGTGGTCTTTGGGAAGTTCACCCGGAAGATGGTTTCGTTCACGCAGGAGCAGCTCAGTGATCCTGTGTTAGCCGAGAAGTTCAAGCAGGTGAGGGAGCGAGCTGTGTGGCGCATGATGGCGATGGCTCGTATGCAGCCACAGTTGCTCCGTAACGTTGGAACGCTCCTCGTAACGGGTGGAATCGTTGTGTACAAGGCGCCGCTTCTGCTGGGCATCTTGACGACATTTGCGATTCCATCGATCGTGCTCGAATTGCGTCATGCGAGGCGCAGATGCGACCTGGATGAGGAACTCGCGCCTGTGTGGGGGCCTCTCTGGAGCGATCTGTCCAATTTGATGGTTGCTCCAGCACTCGCGATGTTGCACCAATTCGGATCAGCGTTGTGGTTTGCTGCTCGCTACCGAAAGGGCTTGGCATCGGCAAGCGCGCAGGAGTGCACGCTCGAAACTGAGGCAGCATTCAAACGAGTGCTGGCGGCTCTACTTGTAGGGGTGGGGTTAGGAGTAAGTATCGCCATGTTGGTCTCTAAGGCTTTGGCTCGAGAGCTGACGGCGGGTGAGTTGGTGCTCGTTTTGGGAACCATCACGAGTTTCGCTGCGTGTCTCTCCGAACTCGCATCGCTGCTAGGGCAACAGTGGAGTCAGGCTAAGTCCCTCAAGGACTTGGTTGACTTCTTGGAGCATCGCTACACGCCGATGGTGACTACGCGGCGCCTGTCGATCGAACAGGAGTACGGGGTCGGTATCGGAGCAGGGGCGGTTACCAAGCCACGGCATCGTGAGAGCGCTGTCGAGCTTACGTTTGAGGATGTGTGGTATCGGTATTCGTCGGCTGCAAAGGAGCATTTCGCTGTGCGGGGAATTTCTTTCTCCGTAAAGCAGGGCTCGGTAGTTGCCGTTGTAGGACCGAATGGGGCTGGAAAGAGTTCCACCATGGCTCTGATGCTACGACAGCTTCGTCCAACGAGCGGCCGCATCTTGCTCGACGGGAAACCGATCGACGTGATGTCGGCAGAGGAGTTCGCGCAGCAGGTTGTCATGTTGCCGCAGCAGATGCGGCACTTCAATCTAAAGCTACGCGAACTGCTCAACCTTGGTCGTCCAGGGAGACCTGTCGCGGATGAGGTGCTTTGGAGCGAGCTCGAGCGTATCGGAGCCGCGGACTTCGTCCGCAAATGGGAACGCGGACTGGACACTCCTCTTGGTCTCGATCGCCGTGAAGCGATCGAACCCTCGGGAGGTCAGTTGCAGAGGCTTCTGTTAGCTGCGGTCGTAATCGCTGATAGAGGCCTCATCGTACTCGATGAACCGGTATCGGCGGTGGATCCGGAAGCTGCAAAGCGATTCTGGGATGCCCTGTTCGAGGAGACGACGAATCGAACCGTGATCTTCTCGACTCATCACCTGGGAGCTGTGCGTCGGGCTGATATGATCCTCTTCGTGGAGGACGGTCAGATCGGTGCTCAGGGAACTCATGACGAGTTGATGGAGAGCTCTGAGCAGTACAGGAATCTGTTCGAGGCTCAGGCGAACGAGTATCGTTAGTGATCCTACGGGAGTAATCCCCGTGAATCGTCGAGGTGGAGTGTTGGGAGAATTCCCACACTCCCCTCGGAGGTTCTCGTTATTCGTTACCCCTCTGTTTATACTAGTTCAAAGCTGGTCAATCCCTGGAATCAGTTGTGGTAAAAGGCTATTTTAGGGATGTCTCTCTCTAGTCGCCGCACGAGATTCTTGGTTTCTACGACCAGAGCGTCAACCGCTCTCCTAGCTCGTACTGTCCACGCTCGTTGCGCGTGACGCGAGCTGCTTGAACCTCTCTATCGTGCTGAAAGCAGACTATCGCCCGCTCGTCGACTGCTCGGGCGAGAAACACCTCTTTCTCAGCAAGTAGCGTATCGGCACACACGTCGTAGCCCATGTGGTATGCCAGGGGGATGTGGTGCGAAGTTGGAATGAGGTCCGTTGCGAAGAAGAGTGGCGATTCTCCTCCAGATATCTCAATCCATTGCTGACCCGGGGTGTGTCCATCGACGCGATGGACGGTGATGCCGGGATAGATTTCGGCGTCGCCGTCGTACAGGATTAGATCGGCATTCTGCAATGGCCCCACATTTTCGGGAAGGTAGCTGGCACGATCTTTCAGTGAGGGGCTTCGAGCGCGATCCCAGTTTGCAAGTTGTAAGTGTACCTTGGCGTGAGGAAAGGAGAGCTTCAGCGAACCGTCGGCATCTCGATAGGAGATGCCGCCCGCATGATCAAAGTGTAGATGAGTGAGGATCACATCGGTTACCTGCGATGGATTAAAGCCCCAGTTGAACGGAGGCGTATTGCGAATCCCATAGATGAGGCGTTGCTTGTCACTCCACTTTTCACCCAGTCCGACATCTATGAGAAACTGCCGATCAGCATGCTTTACCAGGAGTGAGCGACAGAGGAGGGGGATTCGATTCTCTTCGTCAGCCGCAATCGCTCGCATCCACAGAGGTTTGGGTACCGAGCCGAACATGCATCCGCCATCGAGAAGGAATAATCCGAATATGACTTCACTAACGCTGAATGAGCCTAGTTTCATGGTGCATCTCCTCGATTCCTAATCAAAAAGCCGCTTTAGGGTAGTTTCCACGTAGGGTCGCGTTTCTCGCGAAAGGCTGTCAGCCCCTCTTCAGCTTCCGATGCGAGGCTCACGAGCGCACTTCGATCGGCAAGCTCGCGCATGAAGGAAAGGGAGCCGGATTCAAAGAGATCCGCCAGCGCTGCCTTTGTCGCGCGTATCGCTTGAGGGCTCTTGGCGCAGATCTGTGCACACATATCGTCGACGGCGGCTTTTAGTTTTTCCTTGGGGAGGGCTTGTGATACGAGCCCCATCTGCACTGCTTGCGCAGCAGAGACGCGCGTTCCCGTTAAGGCGAGAGATGAGACTGCCCTCGTTCCGATCGCACGCATCAGCGGTGCCATGACGACCATAGGAGCTAAACCGATGCCGACCTCCGGCAACCCGAAAAGAGCCTCGTCCGATGCTAGTGCTATGTCGGCAGCACCAACTAATCCACATCCCCCTGCAAGGGCATAACCGTATACCTGCGCGATAACCGGCATCGGACATCTGTCGATCTTCTCTATCAGGGTAGCGATTGAATGAAAGAACTCCCGACGTGCCTCCGGCGACGGGTTTGTCGAGAGCTCGGCAATGTCAGCTCCTGCACAAAACGCATCAGTGCCACTACCGCTCAATACAATGACTCGTGTGTCTACGCAGGTTGCAACAGCGGCGAATGCTTCCGTCAGCAGACGAATAGCCTCGGCGTTCAGACTGTTGCGTGCCTCGGGTCGATTAATTGTGATTCGGGTAATAGGGCCCAAACGTTCGACGAGCACCGGAGTGGAAGACATGTGGCTACCTCATGATAGAGAAGAGTCGAAGTGCGTTCTCCGTGGTTTGCTTGGCTACCTCTTCGAGCGACAACCCCTTCACTGTAGCAAGTTGTCGGGCTGTTTCAACAACGAAAGAAGATTCACACCGTTTCCCCCGATGCGGCTCAGGAGCCATGTACGGTGCATCCGTTTCGACCATGATCTGCTCGAGCGGGATCGCCGCGCAGATCTCTCGCGCTTCGTTTTGCTTCTTGAAGGTGATAAATCCGGGAAAGGAGACGAGGAACCCGATCGTGCTGAGCCGAGCGGCGAATTCTGCATTCTCCGCGTAGCAGTGGAACACGCCGCCGACTGCTCCAGCTCCTTTGGCAGTCAAGATGCGTAGGCACTCTTCACCGGCTTGGCGGGAATGGATGACGAGCGGTTTGCCGACAGCGAGAGCGATCTCAATCTGTTTCTCAAAGTATAGGTATTGTTTTTCTACGGGCGACCAATCCCGAAAGAAATCCAAGCCGGTTTCGCCGACAGCAACTACCTTCGGATGGCGAGCAAGAGCTTCGAGCTCGATGAAATCAATTTCCGACCCGGCATCATGCGGGTGTATCCCCGCCGTTGCCCATACAAAAGGATAGCGCTCAGCGAGCGCTATCGCCCTCCTGGCGGACTCAATCCCCCGGCCAGCACCGACCGTTATCATGCGAGTAACTCCGGCCGCCAGCGCACGCTCGATGCACGCCTCTCTATCTTCATCGAAGGCGTCGGCATCGAGGTGCGTGTGCGAATCGGTTATCATAGCGATGGTTGCAAACAGCAGCTCTAACCGGTGTGGTTGTTAGCGAACTCGTGCGCCTGCAGTTATCGGCCTGCTTGGCGTGAGAAGGGAGAGAACTCCATCTCCTTCTGTCGACGCGGCGAGCAACATGCCGTGACTCTCCACACCCATTAGTTTAGCCGGCTTGAGATTCGCCACGATTACGATCTGCTGACCGACGAGCTCCTCCGGGGTGTAATGTTGTGCAATGCCGGACACGATCTGCCGTTTCCCAAGCTCACCGACATCAAGTTGAATACAATACAACTTCTTTGATTTGGGTACAGCCTCGACGGACTCGATCGTGGCAGTACGTAGCTTAATACGGGAGAAGAGATCGATGTCTATCTGATCATCGAGCGCAGGGCCAGCTGCCTCCGCTTGTGCTGGAGCCTGTGTCGGCTCAGGGGGTGGTGTGGTGGTTGCCTGTGGTGTCTCTGATGATTCCATAAATGGTTCCTTTAAAGGAGCGTACGTCGCGTGACAAAAGTAATCTCGGGACGTGTTCGATAAAGACGAAGCCTGTGGAGGCTCCAGCCGATCGCGGCAGAAGCTCACTTTGTGGCGTAGGGATAGTCTCGACCAAGGCTCAGCAAAAGTCTAGCCCGGCGAGCTGCGGGCGCACAGGTAAGCCACTGTATCTGGGAGTGAGTTCTTGAACCAAGCAGCCCTAAATAGGGTTCCTTGCTCTTGCTCACACCATGAGAGCTCATAGTATAAGCATCCGTAGCCGATTCCGGTTTGCTAGGCTTGTGCCGCACCGTAGTATCTGCGTCGAGGGATTGCGTGGGCTCTGAATCTGATCAGTTTGTCAATATCGTTCGTCAGCTCGTACGAGAGCTCTGCCCGACTATCTTGCAGGCCTTTCGCGCCGATACTCGTGCCCCTATCACGAAGACTGATGGGAGCTTGGTAACAGAAACTGATTTTCTCGTAGAGCGGAGATTTATTAGGGCATTGACCGAGACCTTTCCGAAAATAGCCTTGCTCGGAGAGGAGATGTCCGCCTCTGCATCCGCAATTGCAAAAGGCAATGCTTCAGGATACTACGCGTCGGTCATGGCGTCAGCGCACCAGATCATTATCGACCCGATCGATGGAACGCGGAATTTCGTGGAGGGAAAGAGCCCTTTTTGCATAGCGGCAGCCTTAACGAAGAGGGTAGATGACGGGATTTGGCCTGAAGCGAGCGTTGTTGCGATTCCACTCGAAGGAGTAATGTACTGGTGTGACGAAACCGGAGTTTTTCAGGAACGGATCGACTCCGGCGAGGTTGTTCCCGTCCAGCGTCTGGCGATTCCTGACGCTCGTATGTCGGTTAGTTCAAAGGATCGTGATTGGCTGGCCTCTCATGGTTATACCATGAAGTATCGGTGGCTCTCGAGTGGTGCGAGTGTGCATGATTTCATCGGGACGGCACTCGGACGGATTAGTGCTTCTGTGGTAGGTCATCAACGGGTGTGGGATTTGATGGCTCCCTTGGCGATAGCAGAACGCTTGGGCTGTGTTTTGCGCGATATCGAATCGGGAGAGATCGTGTCCGCGGTCTCTGTCGAGGCGCTTAGTCCCGATCTCGAGCAGCGCCCGTGGGGGCTTACGCAAAAAATGATTATGCTGCCGCTTGGTTTCAGTGTTTCCGAGTTCCTCTCGGCCTCTACGTAGAGGCAGAATTTCGAACATTATCGAGCCAACACGGCCTAAACCCAGCCTCATTCATTTTTGAAAAAAATGAATGAGAATAGCTGGGCGAGCGCGATCTTGGCGGAGCCAAGTAGCGCCGTAGAAGA
>JBILFA010000181.1:0-4510 GCA_044351795.1 Bdellovibrionota bacterium
GAGATAGGGAGCGAGACAAGGAAGACGAACAAACAAACCGGAGATGTATCCTCTGGGATACATTGAGGATTTTTTTGTGAAGGCTGACGCCGTCGCAGCCCCTACATCGCCGCCCGCAGCAGAAGGGACTTTTGAGATGGGTTCTAGTCTTTCGAATATGGATAGTGAAGGCTGTAGCGGCGCCTAGAGCCTGATACGGCCTTTGAGAGCCGAGGGGAGATATAAACATGAATATCGCGGTAGTTGGCACTGGTTATGTCGGCCTTGTGGCCGGAGCGTGTTTTGCGGAAACCGGCAACGACGTCATGTGCGTCGACGTCGATGCAAAAAAAGTCGAGGGGCTCCGAAAGGGCGTAGTGCCGATTTTTGAGCCAGGTCTCGAGGATCTCGTCAAGAGCAACGCGAAAGCGGGACGACTGCAATTTACGACATCTCTCAAGGATGCGGTAGAAAGCAGCGAGGTGATCTTCATCGCCGTAGGTACTCCTCAAGACGAGGACGGGTCCGCCGATCTGACTCATGTGCTTGCAGTAGCGCGAGGAATCGGAGAGTGCATGAACGGGCCCAAAGTGGTTGTCGACAAGTCGACCGTGCCGGTAGGAACCGCCGATCGAGTGAAGAAGGCGATAGAAGAGGTGGCTCGGTTTCCGGTTGAGGTCGTTAGTAATCCGGAATTCCTCAAGGAAGGGGCAGCGATTGATGATTTTATGCGCCCTGATCGCGTTGTGGTCGGTGTCTCCGGAGAAGCAGCCGCAAAGGTCATGAAGGAGCTTTATGCGCCTTTCGTGCGCACGAACAATCCGATCCTCGTCATGGATATTCGTTCGGCTGAGATGACCAAGTATGCGGCCAATGCCATGCTCGCTTTGCGGGTCTCGTTCATGAACGAGGTTGCAAACCTGTGTGAGAATGCGGGGGCCGATATCAACCAAGTTCGTGTCGGTATCGGCACGGATTCCCGGATCGGTATGAGCTTCATCTTCCCGGGAATCGGCTATGGTGGTTCGTGTTTCCCCAAGGACGTGCAAGCCCTGATTCGAACGGGCAAGGAGCACGGCGTAAACCTGCGCATCGCACAAGCGGTCGAGGAGGTGAACAAACACCAGAAGATGTCGCTGGTTCGCAAGATAGTAGATCACTACGGTCGGGAGAACATCAAGGGTAAGACCTTTGCGATGTGGGGACTTGCTTTCAAGCCGAAGACAGATGACGTTCGAGAGGCACCGGCCTTGGTTATCTGCAGAGAGCTTGTCTCCCTCGGTGCCAAGATTCAGGCTTTCGACCCGGAGGCCAATCATACGTTCAGTGAAAAGTTCGGTGAGTGTGAGGATATCGCATTTGTCCAAAACAATTACGACGCTCTCAAGGGGGCCCACGCCCTCCTGATCTGTACGGAGTGGAATGCTTTTCGTCAGCCGAATTTCAAACGGATCAAGGAAGAGCTCGCCATGCCTGTCATCTTTGATGGGCGCAATATCTTCAATCCAGGCGATGTGGTGTCGTACGGAATCAGCTACTACAGCGTCGGTCGGACCCCGGTTCTTGTTTAATAATCGTCATAGAAAATAGAGCGAGGAGAGAGGTAATGCGAATAGTTGTGACGGGTGGTGCAGGATTCATAGGTTCTCATCTATGTGACGAGCTGATAAAGTTGGGGCACGAGGTAATAGCCGTGGACAACCTGTTCACCGGAGCCAAGCGTAATATGCGCGCTCTGATGGAGAATCCAAACTTCGAATTTATTCGGCACGATGTTACTCAGCCGTTATTGGTCGAGTGTGATGAGGTGTACCATCTTGCATGCCCTGCTTCGCCGGTGCACTACCAGTACAACCCCATCAAAACCATCAAAACTAACGTCACAGGCACTATTAACATGTTGGGAGTGGCCAAACGTGTACACGGTAAATTCCTGTTGGCATCGACATCGGAGGTTTACGGCGATCCTTTACAACATCCTCAGCTCGAATCGTACTGGGGAAACGTCAATCCTATCGGCCCCAGGAGCTGCTATGATGAAGGCAAGCGGGTAGCAGAGACCCTGACGGTCGGATACCGAGATCAGGGACACGTGGACGCACGTATCGTGCGTATCTTCAACACCTACGGGCCGCGTATGTTGTTCAACGATGGGCGCGTGGTGTCCAATTTCATAGTCCAAGCTCTCAAAGGCGAGGATATTACGGTATACGGAGAAGGCCGACAGACTCGCTCATTCTGCTTCGTCGACGACCTCGTGAGGGGAATTATGGCCACGATGAATCGTGAAGGATTCTCCGGTCCTGTCAATCTTGGGAACCCCAACGAGATGACGATCTTGGATCTCGCTAAGAAGGTGATCGCGATGACGGGGTCGAAGTCCAAGATCATCAACAAGCCTCTTCCGACCGATGATCCCGTGCGCCGGCAGCCGGATATCTCGTTGGCAAAGAGAGAGCTCGACTGGAGTCCGAGTGTTGATCTCGACATGGGACTTGAGCGCACCATAACGGATTTTGAACGGCGGCTGCGGGCCGGTGATGGCGCGTAGTTTCCTAGTGGTAGTTGGATGTCGTAATCGTGACCGATAAAAGTAATATCAGAAATTTCAGCATTATCGCTCACATCGATCACGGCAAGTCGACGTTGGCTGATCGTATCCTCGAGCAGACTGGAGCTCTGCAAGCGCGTGAGATGCAGGCGCAATTTCTCGACAAACTCGATCTCGAGCGTGAACGAGGAATTACTATCAAGGCACAAACCGTACGACTTGCTTATAGAGCCGAGGATGGTATCGAGTATCAATTTAATCTGATTGATACACCGGGCCATGTGGATTTCAACTACGAGGTTTCTAAGAGCCTGTCGGCGTGCGAGGGCGCTCTCTTGGTGGTCGATGCATCTCAGGGAGTGGAGGCGCAAACGCTCGCAAATGTGTACCTTGCGATCGAGAACAACCTCGAGATTATTCCGGTCGTCAACAAGATTGACCTTCCCAACGCCGATCCCGATCGAGTCAAGGAGGAGGTCGAGACGGTCATAGGGCTCGATACCTCTGAGGCTCTCCATGTGAGCGCTAAGACCGGCTTGGGGGTCGATGAGCTCCTCGAAGCGATTGTCAAACGGATCCCGCCTCCCACGCGGGGCAGTGACGATGCGCCGCTACGAGCTCTGGTCTATGATTCGTGGTTTGATCCGTATCTAGGAGTTGTGGTTCAGGTTCGTATCATAGACGGCGTTCTCAAGCCTGGAGATCGGATCTGCTTTTTTACGACCGACACCGAGTATGATGTGTACAAGCTTGGGGTGTTCACCCCCCACTCGCGTGAGGTAGGACAGCTCGCTAGTGGGGAGGTCGGGTTTTTCTCCGCTGCAATCAAGAATCTGCGTGATGTACGTATCGGTGATACCGTCACACATTCACGCAATCGAGCTCAAGAGCAGTTGCCTGGTTTCAAAGAGGTTCAGCCGATGGTTTTCGGCGGGCTCTTTCCCGTTGATTCGGAGGACTTCGTGAGTCTCAAGAGTGCACTGGAAAAATTGAGCCTCAACGATAGTGCATTCACCTTCGAGGCGGAGACCTCCGTCGCACTCGGATTCGGGTTCCGTTGCGGATATCTCGGACTTCTGCACATGGAAATTGTGCAGGAGAGGCTCGAGAGAGAGTTCCAGTTGAACCTCATCACGACAGCGCCCTCGGTAATCTACAAAATCGTCACGGAGAGTGGTGAGACCCTCGAAATTCACAATCCAGACAAGATGCCGCCGGTGAATCTGATTCGCCACATCGATGAGCCTATCGTGACCGCTACGATCCATACTCCCAAAGAGTTCGTGGGTAATGTTCTAAAGCTGTGTGAAGAGCGTCGCGGGGTGCAGAAAAACATCTCGTTTCACGGGACAGAGCGTGCTGTGGTTCTCTACGAGCTTCCGCTAAACGAGATCGTGCTCGATTTTCATGATAGACTCAAATCCTTGACCAAAGGATACGCTTCGTTCGACTACGAGTTGGCAGGCTACGCAGAGTCGGATCTTGTGAAGCTTGACATCAAGTTGAATGGGGATCCGGTCGATGCTTTGAGCATAATCGTTCATCGGAGTAAGGCCTTCAATCGGGGACGCGATCTGACCGAGAAGCTCAAAGAGGTAATTGATCGTCAGATGTTCGAAATCGCGATCCAGGCGGCTATAGGATCCAAGATTATTGCTCGAAGCACGGTTAAGGCCCTGCGAAAGAATGTGACGGCTAAATGTTACGGCGGAGACATCTCCCGTAAACGTAAGCTACTCGAAAAGCAGAAAGAGGGTAAAAAGCGAATGAAGCAGGTAGGAAGTGTCTCCATCCCTCAGGAGGCGTTCCTCGCAGTTCTGAAGTTAGGGGATGAAAAGTAGGTGGCGGCGTAAAAAATCGGCTGTTACAAAGCCGCTCGTGAGGGAGATACTTCGACGTCCCAAGCGGTTATTCGCTGTTGGCGATATTCATGGATGCTACAGCGAGCTGCGGGTGCTCATGCAGTACCTTACGACAGAG
>JBILFA010000063.1:0-20094 GCA_044351795.1 Bdellovibrionota bacterium
CCGACGACCAACTGATATTCATCGGCGACTACGTCGACAGAGGAAAGGGTTCAAAGCAGGTAATTGACCTCCTCTTGGAGCTCAAGCAGAGCTGGCCCGAGACTGTTTTTCTGAAGGGCAATCACGAGGCGATGTTGCTGGGCTTTTTGGGCATGGGAGGCATCGGTGGAGATGTATATCTGGCAAATGGCGGCGTTGAGACCCTTCTTAGTTACGGGTTAGATCCCGCCGATGACTTGGGAAAGGATGACCTGCGAGCTCGCTTCCCGGAGAGTCATCTACAATTTTTGCAGGATCTCGAGATAGCGGTAAGTCTCGCGGAGTTCATATTCGTGCATGCCGGGCTTCGGCCAGGGGTGCCGCTGGAAGCGCAACACGAGGATGATTGCATGTGGATTCGGGCCGATTTCGTCGAGGAGCAGCACGATTTCGGCAAGACGATCGTTTTCGGCCATACGCCGTTCGAAGAGGTCGTGCTGCACCTCCCGTTTAAGGTCGGTATAGATACCGGCCTCGTATACGGCAACAAGCTCACCATGGTGGAGCTGGTAGAGGGGGATATGTACCAAGTGGACTTTGGGGAAAGGAATGTTAAAGTATCGGCCTTGCGAGACCGCTTAGGCAGCACCTAAGTAGTACATCGATGTAGGAGTCCTTTAGAAGAATGAGGAGTGTTATGACGAAACCACGTGTAGGAATGGTTGGATTAGCGGTCATGGGGTCTAATCTTGCCCGCAATATCGAGAGTCGGGGCGTTCCTGTGGCCGTGTACAACCGCAGCGGGAGTGTAACCCAGGAGTTCATGAGTAAGTTCGGAACTCGAGAGGGGAAGCCCGCGGGGTTTGTCGCTTCTGATTCCTTAGAGGACTTCGTCCAGAGCATGGAGGCGCCGCGTCAGATCTTCATAATGATCAAAGCTGGCCCACCGGTTGACGCCATCATTGACCAACTCGTGCCGCTCCTCGATAAGGGTGACATCATCATAGATGGTGGCAATGCATACTTCAAAGACACGATCCGTCGAGAGGAGCGTCTCACGGCCCTCGGCCTGAACTTCCTTGGTATAGGGATCTCCGGGGGAGAAGAAGGTGCCCTCAAGGGGCCGAGCCTCATGCCGGGCGGCCCAAAGGAAGCTTGGGAGATCGTTGCGCCTCTGCTCGAGAAGATAGCTGCTCAAGCCGATGGGGCGTGTACGAACTATGTCGGTCCCAACGGATCAGGTCACTTCGTCAAGATGGTTCACAACGGTATCGAATACGGCGATATGCAGCTTATTGCAGAGGCCTACGATGTGCTTAGAAATGTTGTCGGATGTAAGCCTGATGAGCTGAGTTCGGTCTTCAGCACCTGGAACAATGGAGTGCTTTCGTCTTACCTCGTTGAGATAACAGGGAAGATATTCGCGAAGAAGGACCCAGAAGGAACCGGTTTTCTCGTCGACAAGATTCTGGACAAGGCGGGACAGAAGGGGACGGGAACGTGGACGGCACAAGTAGCGCTTGATCTCGGTGTGGCGATCCCGACGATATCTGCAGCCGTTGATGCGAGAATCTTGAGTAGCATGAAGGGTGAACGAGGGCTTGCTGCCAAGGAATTAGCAGGTCCGACCGTGGAAGACTTTACCGGCGATCGTGAGGAGCTTATTCAAGCCGTTCATGACGCATTGTATTGCTCAAAAATCATGTCGTATGCCCAGGGCATGGCTCTGATTAGCGCGGCTTCCCGTCAGTGGAAGTGGGATCTGAAGCTCAACGAGATCGCGGCGATGTGGAAAGGCGGATGTATCATCAGAGCCCGATTCCTGGACGAGATCCGCAGAGCATTCGCTGCGAAGGCTGGACTCACCAATTTGTTGGTTGATGAGTACATGAAGAAGGAAGTAGATCGTTGTGTACCGAACCTGCGTAAGGTGGTTAGCCTAGCGGCTCAGAGGGGAGTTCCCGTTATCGGCTTCGCGGCGTCTTTGGCTTACTTTGATAGCTTCCGTTCAGCGAATTTGCCGCAGAATCTGACCCAGGCTCAGCGGGATTTCTTCGGTGCGCACACCTACGAGAGAACCGACAAGAGCGGATCGTTCCATACAGAGTGGGAATAAAACGCTAGCGTTTCGCGAAAAAGCCCAGCACCTCGATATGAGAGGTCAAGGGAAACATGTCGAAAGGGGCTAAGGTAGTCAGCGTGTAGCTACCAGCGAGCTCAACAGCATCGCGACAAAATGTCTCTGGATTGCAGCTCGAATAGAGGAAGTGCCGGGGAGCTGCACTGAGGAGCCATTCTTTGACGGATGTCGACAGGCCTCTCCTGGGCGGATTAGCTATCACGAGGTCCGGCGTCTGACTGAGCGTCTGCGTAAGATACAGATCAACATCGCCTGCAATGAAGCTCAGGTGTGAATGCCCCAGTTTCTCAGCCGTGTGCGAGGCACTCTCAATAGCTCGTTGAGAAATCTCTATCCCCGCCGATTTTCGCACGAATGGAGCAATGGCGAAGGAAAACCCACCGACTCCGCAAAAGAGATCAAGAGCTGAGTGTATCGAGAGAGTCTCAACATATCGTGCGGCGCGTTGATACAATGCTTCGGCTATCTCGGGCGTGACCTGCATGAACGATTGAGGCGCAAAAGTCAGCGGGATCCCCGCATACTGCTCTTCGATCGTGTGTTCTGATGTCAGGATTAACTCCTCGGGGCCTTCTGGAATCGCCGCATGGAGTGGTTGAATATTACAGCTCGTCACACGTAGCCACGGATGCCGCTCGTGAAGGGTTGGAAGGGCTTTCCGAATTCTCGGGATCGCTTCAGTGCTCCGTAAAACGAATCGCAGGATCCCTTGTGAGCCGTCTCGATTCATCAGCACGATGATTCCTTTCAATTCGCCGCGCCTGGTTGCTATGTCGTAGGGGATAAGGTGTGCGTTCTGAATGGTCGACTTGATATCCGGCATAAGGGAGTGTAGCCGGGGCGGCATCAGGGGGCAGGTACTCAGATCCTGCGTGTGTCCCTCAGCGTTTGCGATCCCAATCATAGGAGCTTCAATCGTTCCTGCCACACTCATCTTAATTTTGTGCCGAGAGCCCCATGGGTGTTTCGGTATGACGAACTCCTCAATGGTGTTGGGGCTCACTCCTGAGGTGGAGAAGATATCGAGTAGCCTCTGCATCTTGGTCGGTATTCGACGACCGATAGGCTGGGTTAGTAGACTGCAGGATGAGCAGCAACCGCTTGCAAAGTATAGGCATTCGGCCGACTCGTAGTTCGCTATAGCCGATTCAGAAATAACTCGAATGGGGTCCATCTCATTCCGATCCGGGGGATATCCGCCTTTCATGTCTGCCTTTATAGGGTAAATCGGACTATGCGGGCGGGCGCGGGCTGTGTACTCTAGCCGTCGCACTCCACACAGCTTAACCGAAAACGGTGCGTTCAGGCTACTTCTCGACGCATAGGAGCTACATATGAAATTCAGTCGGTATCACGCCATTGGAAACGACTATCTTGTTATGGATGCTCAGGATCTCCGAGTCCCGTTGACCGAAGAGATGGTTAGACGTATCTGTCACCGACATTTCGGTGTTGGATCAGATGGAATCTTACTACGTGAGGTGCCGAGCGATGCCGACAGTTTCCAGCTCCGAATCTACAATCCTGACGGTTCTGAGGCAGAGAAGAGCGGTAATGGCTTGAGGATATTTGCTCGTTATTTGTGGGATACCAAGGAGGTGGGCGACGAGCCGTTCGCTGTTAAGACCGCCGGTGGGACCGTAACCTGTCAGGTGCTATCTCATGGACGTTTCGTCTCGGTAGATATGGGCCGAGTGAGCTTCTCCAGCGAGGTGATTCCGGTCGCTGGAGCTGCTCGAGAGGTTCTTGGAGAGAGTATCGAGGTTGGTGACCGGGACTTCACCTTTTGCGCCGCTACAGTTGGTAATCCGCACTGCGTAATTATTGATGGGGAGGTCTCAGCGCAGGAAGCTCAGCGATATGGTCCTCTTCTCGAGCGTCATCCATATTTTCCCAATCGTACTAATGTTCAATTCATCGAGGTGCAAAACCGTTCTTCCATACGAATTGAGATATGGGAACGAGGAGCAGGGTACACGCTTGCGTCGGGTAGTAGCAGCACGGCGGCGGCAGCCGTCGCTCGCCGATTAGGCTTAGTGGACAATAAGGTTACAGTCAGTATGCCGGGCGGCTCTATCGACATCGAGATCTCGCCGAAGTATGACATCCGGATGAGCGGGGCGGTCACACGCATCGCGGATGGTCACATGCACGATGAGATCTTCGGCGAGGATGTTAGCGAATGCCGCGGGTAAACGTCTCGAACTGCCAACAGTCTGCTTCCTTTGGCGGCGCAGAATCGAACGCGGTGAACACACTGTCGAGTTTGTCCAGCGGGGTCCAATTGACCGGCCTAGACACCAGCTCTCCGAGGTAAGGTTTTGAGTACGCAAGGATGTCCTCGTAGTCTACGTCATCGGGGAGACGCAGCCCTTTGCGGGGATTGCGAATCATCCAGTCCGCCGCGGCAAGCACGGAGATCGCAACCTGTACCGTGGTTGCATTTTGGGACGGAACGAGGTGTCGAGCTTCATGAATATCGAGTAGGCTGCCTGTCCACCATGACTGAAAGTCATGTCCCATAAGGAGCACACCGAGCTCGTCCCTCCCATCGATGATTTCATCGTTGAGAATACGGAGATCTTTCTGCAGTTCATACTGTCGCATACGCAGCTCGTGGAGTGAAGCTATTGCAGCATCTGAGGGGCAGTACACGTAGTGTACAGTCGGCCGGTATGTAGCCGTATCGCCTTCCCATATAGTGAGTCGATCAGAGATGCCGAAGGCCTCTCCGTGTCGAATCACCATTCCCACGATCTCTCCGCTGGGAACCCACGAACGGGTGAAGGTATTCATCCCGATTGATGAGAGACAAATCGCGTTGCGTGGACCGTCTTCGAATTCGAAAGCCCCCGGTGGTAGGCTCTTTTCGTGAGTTCCCCATCCCATCTCAGCCGGTGCTACCCCCTCTTCATAGAGCCCCTCGATGCTCCATGTATTGACGAACTCGTTCATGCGCTTGGGCACAGAGGTGAGCTGGGAATCGCGCTCGCTAATGTGGATAACCTTGACCCCTGCGATGTGGGCGAGCTTCTTGAAGTTTCGCTCCTCGAGCGCCCTTGTAATCGCTCTTGTTCGCAAACTCGCACTACTTTTCCGAACAATGCTCGTCCCGATGTCGATCAGGGCGTCTTTGACGAAGTGGGAGACAAGCCCGGGATTCGCTCCATGGTCGACGATCGCTGACGGTCCCTGATTGTGTCCCCAGCGTGCGATCAGTTGCTTGAGCTGCATTTGACGAGAGTACAGTGTGTGGCCCCGTGGATCTCGCCGATTGGAGTCAGAGTAAGGATTCCACACCTCAACCGAGGTGTTCACATAGAGCACGTGGTTATCATGGCACCATTCGAGCAGGTCGACTGTACCGAGATTCCAGGCGAGATCGATCAGCAGATCTCCTGTACCGAGATAACGCTTGAAAATGTCGCAATAGTTGTCGTGGGTGATGCGCTCTTGTATGTAGCTGACCCCAGCTTCAAGGACAGAGCTGACGCGATGTCGATTGTCGACCATGTCGAGTACGGTCACCTGACAGGGAGGAGTGTCGAAATGACGTAGGATGAGTGGTAGCGTGCATTGTGAGACTGCTCCACATCCTAGAACTACTATTTTCCCACCGAATAGTGTTTTCATTTTACAGCGCGCTCTCCATCAACCGGACACCATTTTCGATATACTAACCACAATCGTCAGTTAGGATAGTTTTCATGCGGAAAAAAGCACATATTCTACTATTAGTAGAATATGTGACGTAGTACAGTTGATAGAGGATAGTTGTGCTCTCTATATGTGAGGAGGTTGAAGACCGTGCTACTGAGTTCTAATGAGAAGTTGGAAGCAACCATCGTCCGTCTACTCGCGGCAACGCCGCGCATGTCGGCTGCTGATATTCATGCGGCAGCTCGGAAGCATCGACGAAGGTTCAGCCTCGCAGCCGTCTATAAAGAGCTGACAAAGCTGCAGGGGTTTGGGGTGCTCGTGAAGGACGGAACACGTTTCAGCCTCAGTCTTGGATGGATCTTTGACGTCCTGGAGTATGGAGAGCGACTGCATTCGGTATATTTTTCAGAACCTTATCTCAAGACGATGTTGCCCGAAGCGGGCAACAAACAGTCGTGGGTTTTCCACAACCTCCTAAGGGGAAACGACTTATGGAATCAGATAATTTCGGCGCTTCTGAAGCGTAACGGCACAAGCGATATGTTCTCGTGGGTTCCTCATCCATGGTTTCTTCTACTTGAGGTGGAGAAGGAAGAACGGTTGCACAGGCTGTTTTCGTTTGCACGTCGACGATTCTATACTGCTGTGGGCGGTACAACGTACATGGATCGGACTGCGATGGGGAGGTTCTACAACGGTAGTCGGCATACGGTATCTTTTTCACCCGGAACTTTCGCTGGCGAGCGGCGACGCTACCTCGATGTCATCGGCGATTTTGTGCTGACAGTGAGTCTCGATCCGCGCACAAGCAAGCGAATCGACCAACTTTTCGCGACGAACAGGGGTGGTTCTACTGAAGATGCGGCTAGGTATTATCAAGCGCTGACTAAGTATTGCACGATGACCATTACGCTCGAGAATAATCCGAGGAAGGCAAGTCGGATGAAGGCAGAGTTTTTCCGTATCTTCGAGTTGCAGCAGTAGGCGCCGCTTCACAAATCCGTACTCTTTCAAAAGCGGGCGGCAGACTGCAAACAGGGGCCCTTGGTAGGAGAGACAGCGCTGTTATTCTTCGTTGCTCTGCATGTTGTGGGATACGACCTGCACGTCATCATCCTCTTCGAGGCGCTCGATCAGTTTCTGAATCTCCTCTTCCTGTTCCGCCGTCACCTTCACATAGTTCAGCGGAATACGCTGAATCGCAGCGCTCTTCACGTCGATGCCCCGCGCTTCCAGCACGCGCTGAAGATCTGCGTATTGCTTGAAGCTGCAGTACAGGAGCATCCCATCCTCTGCCTCGAAGATCTCCTCGAGGCCGTGGTCGATAAGCTCCAGTTCCAATTCGTCGAAATCTCCGGCAGGAGGGGCAATCTTGAAGATTCCTTTACGGTCGAACACATACTCGAGCGCTCCACTCGTTGCGAGGTTGCCCCCGTTTTTCGCGAGTATATTGCGAACATTTGCAACCGTACGAGTGGGATTGTCGGTGGCAGTCTCGACAAATACCCCGACACCATGAGGGGCAAATCCCTCATAGGTCAGCTCCTGGAGGTCCGCCTCGTCTTTTGACGATGCTCGCTTGATAGCAGCCTCGATCCGATCTTTGGGCATGTTCAAAGAGCGAGCTGTCTGGATGGCCATTCGCAGACGCGGGTTGCACGACGGGTCCTGTCCACCGAGCTTTACCGATATAGCGATCTCCTTGCCCAGTTTTGTGAACGCTTTGGCATTCTTAGCCCAGCGGGCGAACATGCGGTCTTTGCGTTTTTCAAAGATACGACCCATACGCTAGATTCTCTCCCTCGCTACCAGCGCCTCGCTCAAGAGCCGCACGTGCCTTTAGCAAGAGATTACCCCCAAAACCCAGCCTGTGGCAAATCAGATTGAAAGGGTAAGTGACTGGATTTTAGAGGGATTGTCGTGCTGTCTCAGTCTCTTCTCGACGGGGGGGCGTTCGTGTCTGCCTGTGAGGGGAACGGTTGTTAGGGGCGTTCATTTGCGCTCCGGCATCAGTTCTCGCTCCCGAATCGCTTTTACGGAGGATTGGGCACGCATCTCGATTATCTCTTTGCCGAGCGCGACCAGCTTGTCTCGATCGAGAAGCGATAGTCCACCGAGAGTAGTGTGACCGGCGGCTATTCTTTGCTCATAGCGCAGGGTGGGTGGCGAAATGGCCAAGAGCTGCAGAGAGAACGCGAGCTCTTCATGAAAATCCTCAGGGTGCTCCTCGATCCCTCTTTGGGCGAGGAATTTCCGAAGCTCGGGGTAATTATAGAACTCAGGTATGTAGAACGCACGCGTAGGGCTCTGGTGAAAGCGTTTGTTGATTTGTGCAGCAGCTTTCTGCATCCCCCGCTGGTTGCCTGCGCTGTCCCCTAAAAACACGATCTCGGTGAATCCGTGAACGGCCAGGCTGGCGCCTATATCTTCGAGCAGTGCTTCGAAGGTTTTTTCTTTTAGTGAAATAGTACCGGAAAAGAGCATGTGGCCGGTTGGCGGCTTGATGTTGCCTTGAGGAACAAAGGGCACTACAGGGGCCACTAAAGTCGAACCAAGCAGCTCAGCAGCTCGCAAGCTCACCGCGCGTGCGATGTAATTGTGCTTGGAAAGGGAGACGAAGGGGCCATTCTGCTCAATTCCTCCAGTCGGTACGAGCACTCGGGTCAAGCCCCCTCGAATTCGGTCACGTACGTCCATCCAGGTGAGCTCCTCGAGCTCAACCGAGGGGAATGGGGG
Source organism: Bdellovibrionota bacterium (assembly GCA_044351795.1). Classification (GTDB taxonomy): domain Bacteria; phylum Bdellovibrionota_C; class UBA2361; order UBA2361; family OMII01; genus OMII01. The sequence goes on from JBILFA010000063.1 coordinate 8,516, forward strand.
AAGAGGATTGGGAGCGATAAACTCCTGAGCGGGGAGTGAGGACTCGGTGGTGGGCCTTCGCGCCGGAAGGATGCAAATAAAAACGATTCCTACAAGGAGGACCAATCGTATAAACTGGAGATGAGTATCCGTTTTCTTATTGACCATGGAATCCGTTGCCGATTTTCTGAAGCTGTTGTCTACACCGCTCTCGCATCTTCTATCGCCGACACAGCGCGTCTATATACCGTATCTTCTGACGAGCCTCATCATCGCTATCCTCGTAGAGCGTCGAAGCCGCTCAGCAGAGATTTCCACGACAGAGGCGGTGAGAGGAGTATTTCCCAGGAAAATCTACACGCATTCCTCGTCGATCGTCGACTATATTTATTTTCTCACCAACTCTATCCTGTATCTCTTCATTTTGCTGCCCTTTGGGGGGCTCTCTCTGGTAGTGGCGCAGTACATGGGCGAAGTGCTGTCGTTGGTTGCGACGCCCACAGCACATGTCGGCCCCGTGTCGGTGTGGATGACGCTTGCGGTGACCCTCTTGATGGCCTTGACGGCTGATTTCGGAACCTACATCGCGCATGTTCTCATGCATCGCATCCCGCTACTATGGGAGTTCCACAAGGTGCATCATTCGGCGCAGGTCATGACGCCGCTTACAGTATATCGGATGCATCCTTTAGACGATGGTATTACCTTGATTATCACCGGCAGTCTGCTCGGAATCGTGGACGGCGTGTTCCGGTTTTTTGTAAGCACCCAGGCTTCTCAGTACGTTATTGCAGGTATTAGTGCCATTACAATGCTGTTCTATGTGTTCGGCTACAACTTGCGGCATTCGCATGTGTGGTTTTCGTATGGGCCCGTTCTTAGTAAGATCTTTATAAGCCCGGCACAGCATCAGATTCACCACAGCACCGCGAGACGGCATTGGAACAAGAACTACGGATTCGTCTTCGCTGTATGGGATTGGCTCTTTCACTCGCTGTATGTACCCAAGGAGCGTGAACAACTAGAGTTCGGCTTAGGCACCGGTGAGGAACGAGAGTACTCCTCACCCGTGAGGCTTTATCTGCTTCCTTTCTTCAAGGTGGGTCGGCTGTTGTTCAAACGGAAGAGGTGAACAGAGGCCAGAGGGTAAGTAAGACGAGGGACCGCTCCGCAACATAGAAACCTTTATGGGTACGTGGGATTATCGAATAGGTTGCTCTCGCCGTTCTGCGAGACGGTAGCTGCTCACGCGACATCCGGAGTGCTGCATCTCGTCTATGGCCGAGAGCCGGGCGTGAAGCTCGTGCCGCTTCCCTCGATCTCCAAGAGAGCTGACGTCACAGAGTAGGGGCGGTGAGCCGCAGTGATAACGGCCCGCCTGCATCCATCTGCGAGCGCCCTCAAGGCACATTCAACCTTGGGTATCATTCCACCGTAGAGGCTTCCGTCCGCAATCATTGAGTGGGTCTGTTCTCGGGTAAGGGAGGGGAGTATACGATCGCCGCATTTGACTCCATCTACGTCGGTGAGAAATATGCATGCATCAACCTTCAACGCTCCTGCCAAAGCTGCGGCAGCATAATCGGCATTCAGGTTCAACGAGGTTCCATCAAGGGTTTCTCCAACGGGAGATACTACCGGCGTTATATCTGCATCGAGTAGTGCCGAAAGAATTGAAAGGTTGACGCGTTCTACCTCACCTGTGCGACCGAGATCTCCTCCGTCCTGTAAGCGTAAGGGTGTTGATTGAAGCAGCGCACCATGACGTCCTGAAATGCCTGCTGAGCGGACCTGTAGTCGATTCAAGCGCGAAACTAAGTCGTTGTTAATGAGACCTGAGAGAACCATCTCAGTGACCAGCATTGAATCGTCGTCCGTAACGCGGAGTCCATTGATAAAGCGAGGCGCCAGTCCTACTCGCTCCATCCATCGATTGATCTCCTTGCCGCCGCCGTGAACCACCACGATGCTGATGCCCACTTGCACGAGCGCCGCAATCTCCCTGCAGACCCGTTCTTTGGTCTCCTCATTCTCCATCGCAGCGCCACCGTACTTGACCAGTACGCGGCTACCTTTGAGTCGCTCTACGCCAGGGAACTGTTCGGTCATATCGTTTCCGATCTATCACATAGTGCAGGAGTCTCTCTGCCGCACTCTCCTTACGCAGGACCAAGCGCGGGGGAGAGAAGCCCGGTTTCCTCAGCAAGTCCAAAGACGAGATTTAGGTTTTGAATCGCCTGTCCGGCCATGCCTTTTCCAAGGTTGTCGGTCGCCGTCATAACAACTATCTGCGAGCCTCGTGTTGTCAGAAAGATGTCGCAGAAATTGGTGCCTACGACATCGACCAGGCGCGGAGGAGCGGAACGAAACCGTATAAACGGAGAAGAGCGATAGAAGTCACGATATGCATTCTCTACATCATCCGTGGACAACGTCTTTTTCTGAGAAATATAGGCCGTAACGAAGATACCCCGAGATACCGGTATCAGGTGCGGTACGAACATTACTTCGAAGTTCTGTTTGAACTTCTCTCCGAGCGCCTGTACTATCTCGGGCTCATGGCGATGCGTAAGGGGTTTGTAGGCGGTAAAATCCGAAAAGCGGCTCGGGTGATGCATCGAGGTTTGTGGTTCTCGTCCCGCACCGGATGTACCGGTTTTTCCGTCGATAACGATACTGCCGGAATCGATGAATTGTGTGAGCGGCGCAAGCGCTAGGATTGCGCCGGTAGCGAGGCATCCCGGATTTGTTATGAACTGTGATGTTGCGATACGAGCGCGGTCCAACTCGGGTAACCCGTAGGTAAAGCGCTGACGAAGGTCGCTCTCGAACGGAACCTCGGCATAATGCTCGACGTGACTCGTCTCATTCCGCAGGCGGAAATCTCCAGAGAGATCGATTATAGTCGTGTGCTCATCGAGCCCGAGCGAGAGCAGAGATTCGATAGTCGCAGAGGCATGGCCGGTCGGCATCGCAAGGATGACGGCACGGCGCTGCTTGCGGCGTAGCTTCGAGAGGTCGATCGCCTCGGCGAAAGATTGAGACACGAGCCCTGCCAAGTGTGAGTGGACGCTAGGGACCGGCTTTCCGGCATGCGACCGAGACACTAGTTCGCAGACGTCAATGGCGGGATGCGCTACCATGAGGCGCAAAAATTCCCCCGCTCCGTACCCGCTGCCTCCGATCAGTATAATTCCGAAAGGTTTGTCCATCGTATAGCTTCAGCCCACCCTGAGGTAGTAGAATACACTAATCGGTTGCCTAATCACTATCCTGTTAGACCGAGAGGCAGGATTCGGTTGAATTCGGGCTCATCAGCCCTGTAGTTTCGAAATGCGGTTCTCGACCTTTGATTCCGCTCGGCGTACTATCTGACCGGTAGTCGGGCCTTCGACAGGCAGGTTCTTCACCTGACGTGGATAATGCTCGAAACTGCTCATGACGAGAAGGAACTACAGTGTTGTCGCTTGGATAAGTAGCGCCAACGAAAAGCCCTAGTGCGGTGATTGATATTTTGAGTAAAAGCTTTCTGGACGCAGCACTCGTGTGCTGTACGGACGTGGAGGGATGTGCGATGGGAATAGTATGCGAGGTCTGGCAGGTCGCAGAGGAAACGGTTCAGGATCTCGTTAGCGATCCGTCGCTTGGATCGGAAGTACTTGCCGAGTTGCGCGAGTACAACGATGAGCTTCCCGAAGACGAGAAGATTCTCTTGTCTCTGGATCAGGCGTGGGATGGTATCAACTTCATCGCTGACTACGGTCGGGTGAAGCTACCCAAGAAGTTTTTGACTGAAGGAGGCAAGCAGATCGCTGCTATCAGTGGGGTTTGTGGTCCAGCACGGTACTACACGCCGCAAGAGGTCGTGCAGATGAGCAAGGTGTTTGAAAATTCGACGTTCGAATCCCTGCGGCAAGGGCTTTCAGTGTCGGACCTTGTGGCCAAGGATGTGTATCCTTTTGAGGCTCAGGAAAGTGTGCGTGATGCTCTCCAATACATCGAAGGCTACTGGGGAGATTTAGCGGAGTTCGTCGCGCTAACTGTTGCGTTCAATCGCGGCTTGATGATCTGCCTTTCCTCTCAGGGCGTTGAATAGCGTTTGACGGCTTCAATGGTACGAAGTGATGGAATCTCGTCATGGTGTTCGTGTCTACGAAGATCTACTAGTGCTGCGATTGATATTTTTCACACGAAAACCGAGCGGGTGCTGTACTATCGCGAGCTCGCCTGAATTGACACCTCAGATCGTGCAAATTCGCGCAGCGATCGAAAGGAATCGAGGCATTGTGCCGAAACATATGAACGGTCAAAGAAGGCAGCGAAAAGCGGTGGAATGAAAACTTCCGTTTCGATCAAATGATTCGGAGCCGTGATCTCGGATGGTGTCATTTCCTCCACTGAGGTAGTCAGACAAAGGTGATATGAGTTTTTCCCCTGAATTTTACGGTGGTTCGGCAGATCGTGAAAGTGATTGGGGCGGTACCCTGCGGCTCAAATCGGTCAATCCGCTAAATACAAGTATATTGCTCGTAGATGACGATTCAGACCAACTGCGCTATCTGTCTTATGTAATCTCACGCGCTGGATACCGAGTTACTGCGACGTCTACCGTACATGATGCGTTAGCTCTTCTAAGCGACCGACATTTTCAGATCCTCATTTCCGATTTGAAGATGCCGGAGATGAATGGGTTCGAGTTTCTCAAGGCGGTGAGGGCACTCGAGCAGCAGGATGCTGTACGACCGATTCCAGTCATCGTGTTAACGGGCACTCAGGGTGACGTGGAATTGGCTGCTATCGAGCAGGGTGCTGATATGTTTTGCGAGAAATTCCGAGTTCAGACACTACTTTCCAAGCAAATACAGTTCCTGCTCGAGGAACAGGGGTAGGAATAGTACGCTCTTTCAATGTGTTAGGTGAGTTTATCGCTGTGTCCTGATTGAATCCTGGACCCAGGTCCTTTCATCTTACTGGAAATGAGATCAGCTCAAGTTTTTTCCCGACTAGCGTTCGACTCGCGAATCTTTGTAGCCGGCCACAATGGGCTGGTAGGGTCAGCTATCGTGCGCGTCTTGAGGGAGTACGGGTACAATAACATTGTGGAGCGCACTCGCGCAGAGCTCGATCTCCTCAATCAAGCAGCCGTCGATGACTTTTTTGCCCGAGAGCGGATCGATTTCGTGTTTCTGTGCGCAGCTCGGGTAGGCGGGATCTTGGATAACGCCCGTTACCAAGCGGATTTCTTGTACGAAAATCTGATGATTTCGGCCAATGTCATCCATGCCGCGGCCCGCTTTGATGTCAAAAAGCTGCTGTATCTCGGTAGTTCTTGTATTTATCCCAAGTTGGCTCCTCAACCTATTGTCGAAGAGGCGCTCTTGTCCGGACCGCTCGAGCCTACAAACGAAGGGTATGCAATCGCCAAGATTGCAGGCCTCAAGTTGTGTGAGAAGTATAATCGACAGTACGGCAAGTGTTTCATCTCGGTAATGCCGACCAACATGTACGGACCGAACGATAACTTCCATCCCGAGGGCTCACACGTCATCCCTGGTATGATGCGTCGTTTTCACGAAGCACAGCGGCAGGGCACTTCACATGTGACGGTGTGGGGCACTGGTGAACCGAAGCGCGAATTTTTGTACGTCGATGATTTCGCAGTCGCTGCACTCAGGGTGATGGAGTGTTACGACAACCCGGCGACCTTGAACGTAGGTACCGGCGAAGATGTGACTATTCGTGAACTTGCCTATCTGATGAGAGAGGTAGTGGGATACCAGGGCGAGATCCGTTTCGATACATCCAAGCCCGATGGCACTCCACGCAAGGTGCTCGATGTCTCGAAGGTGAAATCCCTTGGGTGGGCTCCTGTGATTTCGCTTAGGGATGGGTTGGCGTTGGCCTACCGCTGGGCGCTGGAAAACGACTCATTTCAGAGATCTCATGCTGAATCAGGAAGGGGTGTTTCCGCGCTGGCATGAGATGCTTCGGCACTCTTATGGAAGCGAGGCAAAACCTACCCGCAGCGAGAAAGTGGAGGTTGGGTTGATATTCGATTTTCACGATGGGGAAAAACCGCAGGTGTATCCGCTGCGATACATTGAGGATTTTTCCCATCGTTAAAATTGAAGAGCAGCCCAAGATCCGCTTTCGCAGCAGGGAGGGGTTTTGCCTCGCTTCCTTAGGTTGTGTCCTTCTGACTGTGTGCTATACCCCGCTCATGAAAACGATCAAAGAACTCACCGAGCAGGTTGTTTCATTCCGAGATGCGCGTGACTGGAAGCAGTTCCATCGTCCGAAAGATATGGCGCTCTCACTGATGCTTGAAGCGGCGGAGGTGGGGGAGGTCTTTCAATGGAAAAGCGATGATCAGATTACGCTCGAGCGAGATGCTATTCGGGAAAAGCTCGAGCGGGAACTCTCCGATGTCCTCTACTGGGTTCTGTTAATGGCACACGACAGTGAGATCCAACTGGAGCAAGCCTTTCAACGTAAGCTATCCGAAAACGAGCATAAATATCCTGTAGAGCTTTCACGAGGAAGTAGCAAGAAGTATTCGGAACTAGAGGAAAAGTAGCCCTTGGGCCGAGCGTATACTGATACAGGCAAAAAACACGCCGGGCGGAATAGTCGGCGCACCTCAGAGACGTAGTCTTTTGAAGATGCACTCGGGTATGAGAATGATTATTCCCATAATGATCCGCCAAAACCAGGGCGTGTATACCACTGATTCCCCGCGCCGCATGGCTTTGTGTATACGAGCTCCCACGCGTTCTGCAGATGCGAAGAGTGGTCCTTTGTTGAGATGCGCCGTCATCGGAGTGTCTACGAAGCCGGGTTTCACAGTAGTCACGGATACCTCGTGGTGAGCCAGCCGGTTACGAAGCCCTTGAAGGAAGATCGAAAGACCGCCCTTAGCTGCTCCGTATACGTAGTTACTTTGCCTGCCTCGGTCACCGGCCACCGACGAAATGACCGTGATGTTGCCCCTTTTCCTCATTTCAAAGTAGGTAGCCAACTCGGTCAGAAGCGCAACAGGGCTCAGCAGGTTGACAGTGAGAGCCTCTTCACTACAGGACCAGTCGGTTAGGCATCGTTCTTGGGAGGGGAGGGTGCCGTGGCCGATGAGCACAGCGTCTATCTCCTGGAGCTGCTGCACCGCGTTGCGTACAACTTCAGCATGCGAGCTTGGTGAGAGCGCATCGAAGGTGCCGGTAGAAACGTGCTGTGCTCCTCGCACTCTGAGATCCGCTGCGAGTCGTTGGAGCTTCTCCTCATCTCGTGCAACAAGGTGCATCATAGAGCCCTCTCGGGCGAAGCACCGGGCAGTTTCAGTTGCTATCGCTGATGTGGCTCCGACGATTAATATCTTTTTCATGTGTTGCCTCGTACGCGCCTCCAAAAACTCGATGAAAAGCGCGGATCAATCCATTTCTCGAACTCTGCTAGTCGCGGAAACGACTGCTCGAAAATGCTTGGACTCATCCGAGCGTCTTTTGCCGGATACAATGCTCCGCCAGCTTCGGACACTATGCGATCGAGATCGTCCATTAACTTGAAGGTCGATCGGCCCTCGTTGGGAAAATCCAAGGCTAACGTTGCTCCCTTACGAGGAAATGAGAGTAACCCCGGGGATTCTATATCTCCGAAGGTTTTCAGGACAGCTAGAAACGAGGCGCGCCTCGATCTGCTTATGTATGAGAATATCTCTTTGAGAGCGGCCCCCTGGTCACCAAAAGGGACGATGAGTTGGTATTGGAAGAATCCCCGTTTCCCGTAGATACGATTCCAATGCAGCACTGAGTCCAGTGGATAGAAAAACGGCTCGTAATGTGTGAGGGCATCCACCGTCTTGGAGCGTTGTAGATTGTAGTAGATTGTGTTGAATGCCTTCATCGAAAAGGGGTTCAACACGAAGCTCGGTGCATCCATCGGTATCGACAGAGAGAGCTTGCTCGGTTTTCGAGAGGGGCGCGTTTGGGCAAAGTTCCCGGCCATGAAGATGCCACGACCCATCGAAGGTCCGTCTGCAATACAGTCGACCCAGGCCACGCTGTAATCAAAGACGGGGTCGGTAGCCAGGGAAATAGCGAGGAATTCGTCGAGGTTGGCGAATTTAATGTTGCGGGTGTCGAGGTACGGAGATGGAATAGGAATGAGACGGATCTCTACCCAGACGATAAGGCCGGTCAGTCCGAGACCGCCGATCGTTGCTCGAAACAACTCGGCGTGATCTGTCGGTGAGCAGGTGAAATATTCCCCGCTCGACCGGAGAAGCCCGAATCTCGTGACGTGGTTTCCGAAAGTGCCGGCACGGTGGTGATTTTTTCCGTGAATGTCGTTGGCTAACGCACCGCCGAGAGTGACGAATTTCGTGCCTGGCGAGACCGGTAGGAACCAGCCGCGAGGGACCAAGGTCTCGAGAATCTCAGCCAGACTCATGCCAGCTTCTGCTCGTAAGAGTCCGCTCTGCTCGTCGAAGGAGATAAAATGGGAGAGCGCACGCGTATCGAGCAGGACGTTCCCGTCATTAAGACAGCTATCGCCGTAGCTTCGACCCAGTCCAAACGGCAGCACCGAACGCGAATCCGCCGGTAGCGGAATACGTGCGTCCGGAGAGAAGATCGAGCAGACGGTCTGAGTTGCTTTGGGGTATCTCCCCCACGATTCGTATCGAGTCACTGAACATCCCATGGAGCGAAAGATATCGTGTGAACGCTCGGCCGCACTGACTACAGTCAGCCTCGACCTTAGAAAGCCTACAGCAAGATAGCGAGTTGAACGAGGGAGGGCAATTCACTCACTTGCAAGGAGGGTGATGGTCTTGCTTGATACCACGTATTAATCGTCAGCGTGGCCAGCTGTTCCAGGTCATGAGCTTCGCCTATCCCGAAGGGTTTGAGCCGTGACGAAAGCGCCTCGCCTTGCTATACACAAGGCTATGCAGGATAGCCTCGAAGCCATACATACGACCAGGAAAGAGCCGCTTTGTGTAGATGTGGATGGAACGATTCTCGCTACGGATCTGCTCTACGAATCCTTCCTGGCAGCGTTCAAGAGAGATCCTGCGGTGCTCTTTCTCTCCCCCTTATGGCTTCTCAAGGGAAGGGCGTTTTTGAAGCGCAAGCTGGCTGCTCGCGCGCAGCTTGCGGTTGAGCTGCTGCCCCTCAATGAGGTGGTGATTGATTACTTGAGAACCCAAGCTGATGCAGGCCGGTCGATACTTCTGGTTTCCGCATCAGATGTGGCGTTGGTGGAGAAGGTGGCAGACCGTCTTGATTTCGTGGACGGCGTAATCGCCTCTGAAGGAGTCACTAACTGCAAGGGAAGCGCCAAAGCAGCAGCAATAAAAGCGAGGCTCGGTGCCCAAGGATGGGAATACGTCGGTGATTCGAGTGCTGATTTCGACGTGTGGAAAGAGGCAGTGCATGTTACCTGTGTCTCATCCAGCGCGTCTTTCTCCAAAAGAGTTTCCCAGACATTCCCCAAAGCCACCATTATTTCCAAGAAGGGCGCAGGGATCAAAGTACTGTTAAGAGCTTTGCGGGTGCATCAGTGGGCCAAGAACCTCTTGGTGTTTCTTCCGCTTGTTCTCGCCCATCAGCTCTTCAATCTGACGGCATGGGGTCAGGCAGTCAGTGCGGCGCTTGCCTTCTCGTTGTGTGCTTCAGGTGTTTATCTGCTCAACGATCTTTTGGATCTCGAGGCTGATCGCGCGCATCCTCGCAAGCGTCGAAGACCGTATGCAGCGGGGCTTCTCCCGCTCTCGAGCGCGATCGTTTTGGCGCCGTTGCTTTTTGCATCAGCTTTCGTGATTGCCGCCCTCGTGTCGCCCGCTTTTACCCTAGTGCTTGCGATCTATTTGGTGATTACGACCGGATATTCGTATCGGCTCAAGGCGTTGATGTTCGTTGATATCATCACGTTGGCGATTCTTTATACCATCCGCCTCGTAGGGGGGGGGATAGCCACGCATGTGGAGGTTTCTCAGTGGCTTCTGGCATTGTCGATGTTCCTGTTTGTCAGTCTTGCATGCGTCAAACGCTTTTCAGAGCTCTTGGTACTCAGGAACCGTAACGAATCCCGCCCGCGTGGGCGGGGATACTTGGTCGGAGATATCGATCAGGTAGCGATGTTCGGTTCCTCGAGTGCGTACATCGCTGTTCTGGTACTCGCCTTGTATGTCAGTAGCAAGGAAATTATCGAGCTTTACAGAACGCCGCAGGTCATCTGGCTTGCGTGTCCGCTTCTGATGTATTGGATCAGCCGGACGTGGCTTTTGGCACGTCGTGGGTTGGTGCATGACGATCCCCTTGTGTTTGCGCTCCGGGACAAAGTTACGTATGTTGTCGTCGCATTGGGCATGCTGATCTTCTTGGCGGCCAAGTGGTGAGTTTGAGATGATCATACGTCCCTGGTTTTCGCGGTCCATTAGGCGGATCCTCGCTGCCTGCATAGTGTCTTCGGCGTGTGCTTTGCCGCCACACTCGTCTCGGACAGTGATTGGGACCCGCTTGGAAGATGGAGTAGAACGCCCCTTCTCGAGTGTAGGTGAGCTGCGTACGGCAGGCCTCGTCAATGAAGCGATGGTCTTGGTGAGCAATAATCGGTTCTTCGACGCTGAACGCAGTCTGCGCCAAGCACACTACCTCGAGCCGCAGAACGAGCAAATTAAATTCAACTTAGCGGTGGTATTAAATCAGGTTGGGCAGCCCGAGGAGGCTCACGAGATATTACAAGCGTTGTGCTCGCAACGGCCCGAGCAGCCCGCGTACGCTGTTGCTCTTGCCGATACCCTGATTACGCAGGGGCGCAAGGGTGAGGCACGGGCTCTCCTCAAGACTGCCTTTAACCGCTTCAAAGAGGCGCAGAATTATCCACAGGCGGCGCGTATAGCGCGATCAATCTCTAACGTGAGTTTCGAATTGGGTTATGAAGAGGAGTCGCTCTGTTATTCGTATGAAGCGTACACCTTAGCGCCGAGTGCCGAACAACTCGGCTGGCATGGCATAGTTTTGGTCGCTGAAAATCTCTATCCGACCGCCGCCTCCATGATTCAAGCTGCATTCCAGGAGAATCGAGCATTTGCTGGCTCCGCATCGGCTCAGCACGCGCTGGCGCTGGCGAGGTTCGCGCAGGGAGATTATGAGGGAGCCTTGGCAGCCGAGGAGACGGCGCTCGACTTCATCAGTCAGAGCCCGATGTTGGGGGCAGAGATAAATGCAGCGTGGTGGCTCATGAAACGCCAGACGCTCAAAGAGGATGAAAGCGAGGACGTGCTCGAGCGCTTGGAGGGGATGAAGAGCGAGGTGCACGACTTCAAAGAGACGGGGGGGATCGCTGTAACCACCTGGCCGCCCACTTTGCGTAGCGCACTTGAGGCGGTTTCGGTTGAGGACGAATAAGGGGTGCTCTATCTTGCATACCCGTGATGAGTGTCGCTAGTTGAGTGAAGTAAGGTATCGGACGGCGCACTCGGGGGTTCTTTCGGCTTTTTTGTGTCCTGATCGGTAGCGATCTTCCAGCCGGACATCTCTGTGTATAGACGTCAGAGTGCTCTATACTTTCTCCAACCCTGTGAGCCGTTTGAAGGGAGCATC
>JBILFA010000004.1:0-66197 GCA_044351795.1 Bdellovibrionota bacterium
TCCCCGAGCTCCGCCGCGCTTCGCTTCGCGGGGGCTTTTGATTGCCCCCCGCTCAGCGCGGCTCCTTACCAATTCCGGAATTTACAGAAAGGATGGTGCACTATCTATCGTGACGTATGAGCTGTTAAGATAACGAAGCAGGAGAGCACACGTCGCAGTGGAAACGTAACAGGAGCGAGCCCAGATCGGATTCTATCAATAAAGAAGCCAAGAGTTTTAACTACAGTGACAGAGAGATGGTATGAGAGAGATGAAATTGTTTTTCGATCAAAACCAGCTTTTCGAAGTCATATTTACAGACCGTGCTAGTGGCTTACATTGCCACTGCGTGAGAGGTAAAGGTGCTGGAGCATACCACTCCGCGGGCTCGTTTCAGTGGACGGCCGCGGTAAAGGGACTAGCTCTACTGCTCGTGCGAGCGGTCAGTGGCCTGGACCCGCACGTCATACACGGATATGCAGGGTCGCTTGCTTCAAGCCTCGATTATGCTATCTCCAAGCAGCCTGTATGGATCTCAGACATGTTCGGCTTTGACGCCGCTGGAACCTGCCTAGTCCGACGATTGGTGCGTCGAACCAACCCTGAGCGCAAGAGGCCAGGGCCAGTGGTGCTCTCGTTGAATGAGCGATTTATGCCCTCTGGCGCGATTACCATCTTTGTGAATGGTATCCCATGCTCACGAGAGGAGTTAGTCGTATTGGCTGCAGCTCTTTCTCGCGAGGACACGGAACTCCCGCGGAAATCTGTCACATTATCAGCAGCCGCGTAGCATGTTCACAGTGGTACACGAAGACAGGGGTATGCAGCCACCCAATCTATGGCTCTATTGAATTTCTAAATCAGGCCGAACGGCTGATGAGGCAGAGCTATCTCTAGAATAGCTGGCTACTACCCTGTCTTGGTTCGACACCACTTTGTGCAGCAGAGGAGCGTCTTGTTAGTAATAGAGGTTTTGTACCTTTGGGCGGGGTAGTATCAAAGTAGTCATGCCGCGATCGATATTGGCAACCGACACAGCTTGAGGAGCAACGTCACCAAGCAAACGAGCAGTTTCTCGTTGCAGATTGCCTGTTGTGCTAGCACAGCCTAGCAGTAGCGGTATAGTAACGAGCGCGAATAGAACCATCCATTTTGTTATCTTAACGTTCTCCCCTCTCCTTCTTCTCGAGGTATAAGCGCTGAGCAAATCAAGACTGGCCTCAATTAGGCATAGGGGCTCCGTCTATTGCCCTTTGCCACACACGTTTCTGACGGCTGCGAGCGCCACTCTGCGGATCGCAACTGGAATATCAGTAGTTTATGGACTCACTGCGTCTTAGCGAGCTGTCCTAACCACAATTTACCATGCTGCATATTACTTACAGTTTAGTCAGACTCACTCTAGCTGAGCCTATGAGACGTAGGCCCCTGCTCCAGAAGGACCTAAGAGCTAAAAGAATCGCGCGGCTTCCTTGTCTACTGGTGAAACCACGGGTCAAAGCTCGTGGGTGGCTGAAAAAGTGTTTGACTTTGATTGGTCAGCACTACTACATATAGCCGATTAGTTCTGCGTTATGAGGATAAGCAAGTGAAAGTGACTCAGCGCCAGCGATCAAACCCCGCAGAGAATCCTCGCTTTTGGTCAGCTAATGCCCATGGCCTTCATCCCTCGCTTGCCGCTGCATTTACCCGTGCGCACAAAACTGCAAACGTTTATGGCTCTGCTCCATATGCGCAAGATACCTACACAAAAGCTCTCGCCCATGCTGTTAGTGAACTCTTCGGGCCAACTGCGCAGGCTCACCTTGTTCCTTCGGGAACGAGCGCTAATGCTTTAGCGCTTTCTACCTTTGTTGATTCTACCTCGACTATCGTAACGCCGGCTTGCTCCCACATTGCGCACTTCGAAGTTGGGGCAATCGAGTATGCCACCCAGGGAGCGCGTATCGACCTTATTCCCGATTATATGGGGAAGATTGACGCCCGCTCGATAGATTGGAAGTTGAGGGCGCGGTCTTCCTTGTTGCCCGAACAGCTACCTCAGCCCAAGGTGCTAGTTGTGTCACAGCTCACTGAGCTTGGTACTTGCTACTCTGTCGCTGAAATGCAGGAACTCTCCGAAATTGCTCATACTCGGGATATGAAATTGGTGGTAGACGGGGCGCGGTTATTCCAGGCGGCTCAGGCTTCCAACGTCGACCTACGACGTTTTGTTACAGACACCGGAGTAGATGCACTTTCACTCGATCTTTCGAAATGCGGCGGGGACGGATGCCTGGTTATCTTCTTTTCGGATGAATCGATGAGCCTACAGCTGCGACGCCGTATGAAACAATGTGGTTTGGTGCGTCCCTCTGGGTTCGGTGCTGCCGCCGCGGCCGTAGAGCTCCTTGGGTCGAGCATGTGGAAGCAGCTCGCTTTGCAGGTCAATAGCCATGCATCTGCGCTAGCTCACGGCTTGGCGCGAATAGGAATCAGCACAGCATACCCCGTTCAGGGAAATTTAGTCTTTGTTCGGCTGCCACAGGTTGTTCGAAGCCACCTTGAGACTTCACATCGTTTTTATACCTGGGACCGAGTCAAAGGGCTGGTACGTTTCGAAATAGGGCATGCAACTACACACGAGTGGATAAAGTCGCTTCTGGATGACATCGAGGCCTGCTTGCCTTTACTTGAGGTGTTTGCATACGATGTAAAAACCTTTAGCGAAATGCCGCTCCGAAAACTTCGCATGCTCCACAACGATGGAAAAATATCAGATGAGATGTTCTTCGCTGCAGCGCAGCGATCAGTTTCGAATCTAACTGTGGGGCAGCTGCACCAGCTCCTTGAATCTGGAGTACTTACCCCTGCTGAGGTATCTGAGTTATGCATATCGGTTGCAGGAATAGAAGATGAGTTCGCTCAGTGCCACCGTAAGCTAAGGGCATGTGCCAATGGGGATTTGTAGCCGCTGGGGACTTTTCTCTCCATTGGCTTGGTCGACACTAGGACCTGAATGTTGATTAGTTCGGAAGCGCTGCGAAGTACTCTGTCTTAATGTATCAAAGGAACAGGTTATGATGAGTCCCTTTATTCAATTACGAAACGTCCCCAGCGCAGAACCCATGGAGGGGTTTTCTGGGAAGTTTGTCCATTCCGAATACATGACAATAGCGCGCTGGATTATTAGATCAGGCTCTATCCTTCCGGCTCATTCTCACTTGCATGAACAGGTAGCCGAAGTCCTTTCAGGGGAATTCGAGCTTACGATAGACGGGGACACCGAGGTCCTGACACCCGGAATCGTAGCCGTTATTCCGCCTAATGCTGTGCACTCGGGTCGAGCTATCACTGATTGCGAGATTATCGACGTGTTTTTCCCCGTGAGAGAGGATTATCGCTCGGCAGACACTCACACATAGCAGACAGCTGGCTGGGTCAAGGATACCAGGCACTCAAATCACATTTGGGAGGGTAGCGCTAAGCTAGGAGCTTCATCACAGTTTTGTGTAGAACTCATAGCTATATTGTGGCATGAATTAAGTTGAGAGCATCTTGTTAAGGTCCAAAGTGCGGGAGGTCCATGCACATTAACCTTGCGTTCCTCAGTTGCCCCGGGGGTCCCGAGCTCCTACACATCGTATTTACTTGCGACACTATCAGGCGCGAGTGCAGCAGAGGTTCGCCAGTAACAAGCAAAGACGGCCGCGGGGCATTCCGCTGGTCTGCGGCAGTCCAGGCCCTCGCTCTCTTACTAACGCACCACGCCGTTGCCGAGCTCGAGGGTAGGCCACGTGGGACGCTGGAAGGCGATAAGGGCTCTCACGCTGCTTCGCTAGATTACGCCATCTCTAAGGAACCTGTCTGGCTCCTGGACATGTTCGGAACTACCGCGAGAGGAGACGCATTTATCAACCGGATTGTGGAGCGCGAAAACTCTGAGCGCCGTCGCCCCGGTCCAGTGGTCCTGAAAGTCCGATCAGAAGCCCTAGCCCCTACAGATGTAAAAATCCATCTGGACGGAGCTCCACTAGAGGGCAAACAGCAGCTACTGGACTTTTGCGGGATCCTACGACGTGCGCTGTCTGTTAGCTCAGAGGGCGACGACCCGGGATACTTGAGTGGAATGCTCGAAAAATTAGTGATCGACGGAGATGCATTTCTGCGTACACTGAACCTTCAGTCCTATGTGCGGGATCTACGAGCGGATCTTAAGTTACTGGCTGATAGACCGGAGCAAGGCTGCATAATTGAGTACATAAAGAAGCAGATTAAAGAAGTCTGCATCATGAGTGAAGCGCACTACGCCTCCACCCTCGGTGGGCTGGCAGCTGACGAGCCCTTTTTATTTTCATGTTCATCGCTCATTGATGCTGGAGTCGAAGCATATGTTTCTGACCCTCATTGGCAATACTTGTTATTCCGCTTCGGTAGCGCCTTTAAGGTGCGCGGGAAGGTTCCCCCTCTTCGCATCTTTTTTGTAAATAGTGAAACCTTGTGGCAGACAAATCTTCATCATATCGATCACATCATTCGCCAACATCTCGCCTGCGGCATCAATGTAAAATTGGTGCCAGATGAGGCAGTGGTACAAGCAGCGCGTGATAAACGCAACATGGCCATTTTTGGCCATAAGGTGCTGCTGCATGCGACAGATCAAGTCTCGTGGGACTTAGATTTGACCGTTGAGATGAGTGCGCTGCGGGCTGCCAAGGACAAGCATTTTTATTTTCAAAGTCTTGACGGTTGTCATATAAAGGCCACGACTCGAGATCCACTTGCTCTGGTAGCGGAGTTTTCGCGCACCATGCTCTGACGCTAAGGACCTACACTATGGCAAATAATCTTATCGTATCGGGCATTCGAAATACGGGAGAGAACTGCTCTTCGGACCCTAATATAGATGTCGAGTCCAGAGTCAACTGGAGCTCAGTAGCTGAAAGCTATGACTGGGGAAGGCCATTTCCGCCAGAGCATGTACAGAAGTTATTTGAACAAGCACCTGAGGTTCACAGGCTCCTCTTACAGGGGGCAGTGGTCGTGGATATTGGAGCGGGGACCGGCAGAATTACCGTTCCTCTGGCAAAGCAATATCCGAACAGCACATTTATAGCGGTTGATAATTCAGAGACACTGCTCCAAGTCTTATCCCGACGCTCACATGATCTATCGAAACAGCCGCAGTGTATTCACCAAGATCTCATAGCTTCTCAGCTCTTACCTTCGGGGGATGTTTATATCTTGAGTTCCGTACTGCATGCCCTTCCCGTCTGGAAGAATGTTTGCAGGGCTATTGCCGAAAGTATACGTCCAGGCGGTCTCGTAGCATTAATCGGCGAGGAGGGAGACATCTATAACCTTTCACTTGGAAGAGCTCCAGCTCAGCTGCCACCCATGCCAGCTAGCAATATCCTATCTAGCTTCTGGAAACAGTACCACGAACTGCGCACCTCTGTAGGAGCGCCACCCGTAGAAGGAACGCAGATCGGCTGCAGCTGGGAGGCCACTAATGCTGAGGCAGTTGATTGCTTTCGTGCTCTAGGATTCAAGGAGTCAGGCAGTGCCAGTCTGCAGTGGACACGCACTGTCGAAGCTTCTGAACTTATGAGAATTGTCGATGAACGAGTTTTTTCGTCGCTTATGGCACTTTCCCCACACCAGTTTTCGCAAATTCAAAATGGACTGCGGGCCCTCGTGTCATTACACAAAGATCTGTCCGATGAAGCTCGGTGTTTAGCGACTCTTCGACTTATGACCAAAGAGTAAGACAGATATAAGCGGCTCAGGAGAAGTTAAGTATTCAGGAGATAAGGTATGACTGAAGAAGCATTCGAGTCACAGTTCGCTGACGTTGAGCTCGAGGACTATAAGGACAACGCCGAGTTCTATGAGCTTGAAGAGCGAGCTCGCCCCGATGAAATGGCCATGATTCACGGTGCCGGCATGGAAGCGCTGGCTATTGCTCGATCGAGGGGAAAAGCTACCGTTCTTGATCTTTGTTGTGGTACAGGTCTCTCGCATGAGCTTTTGGTGAACGACCCGTCGATTTCGCGGATCGTAGGCGTTGACATCTCAGAGCCCTACCTGGAGTTCGCCCGGAGTGCATACGCCTCTGCTAAAACTGTCCCGTCTTATATCCTGGGTGATGTCGTCACTCATCCTCTGCCTGTTGTTGCATGGGACATAGTCATGATGTGCTCCGCTTACCATCACATCGAAGATAGTCGAAAAGTCGACTTCCTCAAGCGAGTGAGGGGATTGATCCAGCATGGAGGAAGAGGAATCTTTGCCGAGAATATTCTTCCTGCATACAGCCCTGGGGATACACAGCAGTACTCTCAATCCGTTCGCCTGTTTTATGAGTCCGTTTTAGAGACAGCTCGCAAAGACAATCCCGCACTTCCAGAGGTTGTAGAACGCCTAATATGGCGTGTGGCCCAGTATGGGTTCGATGGTGAATATGAGTATAAGGTCAGTTATGACATCTTCCAGGCCCATTTGAATGAGGCTGGCTTAGAGGTCGTAAAGGAGCAAAAAGTTTGGCCTTCGATCTCCAACAACCTGCTCGGCACGGGTGGAAACTACGTTGTAGTGGTCAAAGCTCGAGACGCCTAGGGTAGGACTTTACACATAAAATACCAGCAGCTAGTTCCCTAGCTGCTGGTCCTATGAAGCTTCCCACCTTATCTGAATTTGGCTCCAGAATAAGACTCTGACTTTTCCGTATACGATTTCCCCAGTTGCAGCGCCCTACGGGGGCCGGCAACAAATAAATGTGCGGCTTCTGCCGAGTCTTTATCGTTTCCGCTGTTGATGGGCACATTAAGGGGGGATGATCATTATGTACATGGCAATTGAGCTCCATTTCGCGTCGGGTAATGAGGTTCAGCTAACCCACACAAAGGTCAGAGATCAGAGGGGCATCTGGTATAGAACAGTCAGAGGACACACGGAGGGGGCTTATAAAGGTCACGGAACCTTCCAGTGGACTCGCGCTGTGAGAGCTCTTTCGCTCCTGCTCGTTGAATACTGCATGTCGGGAAGCGTGCGCCTCGAAGGTACGAACGGGTCTCTTGCGAGCTCTCTTGACTATGCCCTCAGCAAAAGACCGATTTGGCTCCTTGACGTATTCGGCGTCGATAGCGCCGGAGTTCCCTCCGCACGCCGTCTCTTTAAAGTCACTAACCCCAACCGTAAACGCCCGGGGCCGGTAGCTATTCGAGTTGACGAACACGTTCTTCCAAGCGGCAACATTAGAATATTCCTGGACAGAGTTCCAATTGAGACAACTAGCGAACTTGAGCCCCTTGCGAGAACTCTCAAGGTAAATGAGAGTGGCGGCGGCAACGTTAGCCTCCGACCGGTGCCCGCAGCTGCTGTCACATGCGCAGCCTAAGCCAGCGGCGGTCTCCTCCTCTCTATCAAGCCGCACTAGGAGGATTTCGGATACATCGCCTCATTCACAGGACCCCATAGATAGTAGGATAGACAGGCATCATCATAGTTCGCTAACAAAGGAGCACTGTGCATGAAGAAGCATGATTGGAAGCCTGATACGATCTTGAGCTATGATGCCTCTAGCGACATTTGTAAGTTAGCGCACGGTGAGCCTCGGATGTCGGTGGCCCTCGCCGTTCTGGAAGACGAAATCCTTACTACAGAACAGATTGTACAATTCAGATGTCTACTACGCCGAAAAGAAGCGCTTCTTCAGGTCGACACAATCACGCACCATCGACGTGCCGGTACACTCGATAAGATAGCCAGGAGCATCCTCGACTCGCTCGTTATTACGAAAGGGGGATACGTAGCTCTAACAATCCCGGCACAGACAAGCGACCTTGAGGCTCTCATAGCGTTGAATGCCTATTTTCGAACGCTGCACCCCGCCTTTAAAAGGGACGCTATCTACACTGGAGACCTTGAATGGTATGGAGCACTGGAGAGCGTTACTCAGCGCGACACAACTATGCCACGGCGTATTTCTATACAGACGCTCGTTCCAAGTACTCAGGGCAAGACGTACAAGCAGCAGGAAAGGGTACTCGAGCTTCGGCGCTTAGAGCCAGCGGACCCCTTGGAGCAGGCTCTCGTCGCAGCTGCATATGCGTGCGCGAACAAGGGAAAGGATATTTTTCAAGGGAAGTGGGTCCGTGGTGCTATCGAAGGCATAGTGATAGCGGCACCCGCGAGCGATGGCATCACAGTCGTTAAGTTAGGTGCTGCTGGCGACCCAAACACCGCAATTTCTGGAACTCCGATTAAGACGAGGTCCTAACAGGAGGTTTCTTCTGATAGGCGAGAACAACTGTTAACTGGATGCCGTACAGGAGAAGTCAAAGATAGAGTTACTATGCATCCTGAGAAGGACTGAGGCGTTTTGCCATCAGTTGTGCATTGAACTCCGCTCCGTCGTAGCCGTGATGAACCCGTCGATGACAGTTCGGGCATAGGGCAGTGACCCAGTCTGGATGGTTGCAGTTCCGTGATATCCCGCCACCGCCATCCACGCGTAGAAGCTCCCCTTGAGAGATTCCTTACAAGGTAGGAAGGTTTATGCGCTAATCCCTGCTCTTTCTCTCTCGAGGGCGTACGTGCCCCATTTCTCCCCAGCATTGGGGAGAAGCTCCCCAGTAATGAACACCCGCACCCGAATGATTTCAAGTGGTTGTGGTGGCTTCTTGAGTGGCACGTCGCTTGCGGAAGGTCCTCACATAAAACCACCGCACTAAGGTTAACATGTGAGGACACCATATATGGCAAAGACTAACACCCGACTTGAACTTTACTTCGGCAACACCTCTTCTCCTGGCCTCTACCGTACGGTGTTCGTACCGCCCTACCAAACCCAACCAATTGTAGGCCTCCGAGGGACAACGCTTCACACTACGGCTCTTCCGTTTATCTGGGGCCCGGCTTCGCAAGCTCTTTCGCTTCTGTTCGTATCAGCAGTCGTGCGCAAGCTGTCAGGTGAGCCGATTGCGCTACCGCTCCTTGAAGGACCCAGCTTGAGTCCCGCAGGCGCGCTTGCCCGCCTATTAAAGAAGAGAACTACCTCGTGGCTACATGACCTCTTCGGTTCCGACGCTATGGGACGTTCTCTCCTTCACCGAATTATTATGTTGGGAAATGCTAGAGGTAAGCAGCAAGGACCTATCATCGCCACGCTCAACGAAGCCTACCTGTCTTCTCACGACATATCGATCCTCGTAGAGGGGCAGGACATTTCCAACGACTTTAAGGCTCTGGTGAAGCTACGTGATTCATTGCGCAGCTCTTTTATTCCGCGGAAAGACCCTCTCGCCAACAGTGTTCTCTCTCGCAACCGGAGCATTGAGCTCAAAGCAGCCTAGCACAAGCTCTTAGATTGTACTTGAAAGGCGACAGTAAGATAAGAGCACGAGTGAGAGCCGGACAGATGCCGGAGATCGACACCCAGGAACTCGACGCGCTCACTAGGGAGCACGAGAAGAGGGAACAGCAACACAATCTTGGGCTATCGCGGTCACGATTTAAGCGGTGAGTAATCGGAACAAAACCGACAGGTTGCGACAGCAAGGTTGCTTAGCGCACGCGTTTTCTTACAATACCCATATCGCTGTTGTAATTCGAAGGAGAGCGCATGAGCGATTCACTGTACGAACAATTTAGAGAGCTTTTAACAGGCGAGGTCCTTTCTCCCGAGGAAAAAGAAGTTCTCAGTCGTAAGATCCTTGCAATCATATTTGGAGAGGAGCAGTAGTTATGGAATCGGTTCAGATAACACCAAAAGCTAGTTTGGATATAGCAAAGCTTGCGCTGGGAGCTGATAGAGCTCAGGTTGCGCTTGATGCTCTTCAGGAATCCAACCTTAGCCCGGCTCAGGTCAAACAGCTTGAAGCTCTACTGAAAATGGTATCGCCAACTGAAGGCGCCGCTTCCGCCACTACATCCCCAGCTGTCGCCGAGCTAAAGTCAGTCGATGGCCACCAAGCTGTGGTAGGCAAAATAACAGTCAATGGCCAGCAATTAGATACCCTCCTGTCGGAAGGGGCTTTTAACAAATCACGAGCGGATCAACACGAGTATGCCGCAAAATTAGATTGCCGGATGGCTACCCGCGCAGAGAGTCGAGCGTATGTAGATAGTTTGCTTACAAAAGAGGAAGATAAATCAATTAACGCAGCTGAAGCCAATGCCCTTAAAACCTACAGGAATTGGTTCGTACGGGATGATGAAGGCGGGCTTGTTGTTGATGGTCGGCGTGTTCGCGACGGCCGCGGCAACTACTGGCGCGAAGACGCCTATCCTGGCCTCGGTGCGTTGTTTGTGCGCGCTTCTGCGGAATCAAAATAATTTGATCGTTGATCATTGGTTTCTTGGTCCCCTCCGGTAGGAGGGGTTGGGTCCATTGATCCTTGGTACTTTGATCGAAAAATTTTCTACTTTAGCCGTGGTCGTTAATGGGCCACCAGCGAGTTATACGCATCGATGATCCTCTTAGTTCTCTCAGTAGCCACCTGCTGAAGATACGGATCTAGGCTGGCTACCTTATCTGGATGATTCATTTGCACCAATTTAAGGTAGCGGGCTTTAAGCTCTGTTCTCGAGGTCCCCGGCGAGACGCCTAATATGTAGTGCGGATCGTCTGGATCCAGATCTTCGCCGCCACCACAAGGACCTGTATCATCAGATGGATTAGGTCCGCCGTTTCCTGACCCGTAATCATCCCCCGAGTGATAGCTTCCGCTGGAGTAGGTCTTAGCCTTCTCCTGAACTTTAAATCCCAACTTTGCGAGAGCCAGTCTTCCAAGTGCTCCAACACTTCCGATGCAGGCGCGCCAGAGATAAAGCACCGCGCGCGTCACAAGTCGAAGCAGCGGGGCAAAGACTGTCAGAACCCGAACAACCAGGTGCAAGGCGAACAAAAAAATACAGGCTGCCACCAGATAGGGAACGATAACTACCAGAACCGGCCAGGCGTGGAAGACTATCCATGCAGGTATAGCAAGAACAAAAAAGAGCGCCTCGAAAGCATTTCCTACTAGAGTCCAACCCATGCAAAGTTCCTATCGATACCTACATTACGATACGACAAAATGCTCCTGCATGATGTAACGTTTTTGTAAAAACCCCTCGAGACACCTGAATGAGGCACTAGTAGGGGGCCAGTGCCGGCGAGCTCTATAGTCGCTCGAGATCTCTCCCGATACGGCTTAGGATTTCAGCTAGTGATGGGCGTCCCTTAAAATAGAGGCTCGCGCTTCGATCGTACTCCTTCTCAAACAGGGCTCGATCCAGTGAGTCGGTCAGCTTGAAGGCGTCACTATTTGCTATCTTGATGTCGTCGCCACCGAATCGCTCTTTCTTAAAATGCTCATACTCATCGGTACCGATGAAGCCTTGAACATCCGGCCGCTCAATCAGGTGGAAAAGATCGTAGTAGTGTCTAATGAAATTAGCTGGCAAGCTTCGTCCTGGATCCCCATCCTTGTAAAGGCGAAACTTTCGAACTACTGCCTGGAGCTTCTCCACAAAAGTGAACTTAGGCTCGTAGCAAAGAACTCCCAGAGCTCGGTTATCGATGATATCAATGCCAGGTGCGCTGGCAGCTCGCTCGTATGCCCATGAGGTAATGAGTCGCGGTTGGTTGGGTGCAGTTCGATCAAATCCCAATTCGAGCAGGATGCCATTTTTTAGGCCATGAATGGTAAAAAGAGAGCGATAAAAGAGCCTGACACCGCCACTCCTGAGCTTCGCGGTATCATCAAACGCTTGATCACGCTCGCTACCTATAATACCGGGAATCGCGTCCCTTAGATAATCGGCGATCCAATCGAAGTACCGTTTTCGCGACTCCCGATGCTTCCGTTCATCGTGGTTTCTACTCGAATAAACTTTGAATCCGCATAGCTTCTCATCAGGCTCGATTTTAATGTCGATGTCCTCTGAAAAGCGGTGGATGCAATCGTATCCCTTCGACAGAGAAGTGCCTCCTTTAAGTTGGAACTGCAGTCCCTGCTGCTGAAGCCCCCACAGCACATGCATCAACCAGTAATCTTTCTCTACAAGAAAGGGGTCCTTGATACCCATCGCGGTTGAGGTGATCTCAATGAGGTCTTTGAAGTCGTCTCGGTTGTGGAGGAAGTCGCTCATTAAACACTATGCTCATGACTATCAGCGATTTCGAGTAGCCGCTTGAGTTTTTTTTGAGTACTGAGTGTGCCGTACTTAGAGGCCGCCAGTAAAAGCCGCCTACGATTGAACTCTGGAAGCTTGTCCTTTAGACGATCAAGCACTTGTTCTCGATCTTCTGAGAGCTCCTCTAGGCGATTGAGCAGCTCAACAACAAGAAACTCTGGCGTGACCCTCTTGGGAGCTTCGCGCCAACGATGAAATGAATACGTGCGCTCTCCAAAAGTGAACTCTCCAACTCGCTTGCGGTTGAAAACTATCAGGCGATCATAAAGCTGCGTGGTGCCCAGGCCTAACGAGTTGAACTGGCTTGGCCCATAGACTACAAAGTGATCGTCCTTAAGAAAGCTTTTCAGAAGCGACTCAACATCTGGCGGAGCCTCCCCAAAATCAGTGATCTTTGGCGCCGCGTAGAGCCCCTGTGAGAGCTTTTTCAGAGTCCCCTCTGCAACGAGCTTAGCTAGGTGGCGGTCAACATTTGCGGAGTAGGGGGCAAGATCTGCGCGGCGGTACACCTGCCCAGGAACTAGCAGGTTCTTTAGTTTGCTGAGTGTTTCAGTCTGGCGCATCAATAAGTCCTTCCCTCTCGTTTAAGGATGCTGCTAGCGCGGTATTATGTCAATAAATTTAGTAATAGTTCATGTAAACACACCTAGACAATGAGTATATTCAATATGTTATGGTAGTCATTCAATAGTTATTGGCCTCTGCGTTAGCGATGGCGGAAATGTAATCCGAAGAACATGACCCTGCTATAAAGAAGGAGATAAAGGTAGCGGAGCTCAATTAACTAAGCTTAAAACGCAGCAGATAGCCCTCGACCCATGCGATCCAGGATTCATCTGCGCTTGGATCACGTTTGAGGGCTCGAAGATACCGCTCTAAGCGCCGCTGCATCTCCCACTGTTCCATAGCGTGGAGCAGGCGTCTCACGCGCTGCTCTTCTTCGTATCGCAGCCGATCACGTTCTCTGCGAAGTTCATCTTCCTTCCTTTGTTGAAGTGCGTGTCGCTCAGCCGCCTCGCCTATAAGGCAGACGGACTCTACGATCTGTCCCGCCATGTCTTCTAGGCGTTGCCGCTTTCCGTCGCGAAAGGAGGTATTCAGTCCAAACGCGCGGCCATCAAAAACAAAACTCAGGCGCCCTGTAGGGGTAAAGTCCCGCTCTGGTCGGTACCAGCGATCTGTTTTCGCTTTCTCGGGCTCCTCACGAAGCACAAGCTTGCTGTACTCGTGTATATGGAATGGAATCTTCTCCAGTCCAATGACGGCGAAAGTCTTCTGATCCTCGAGGAGCACCGAGACTTTTCTATCCTCCAAAGCCCTGATAATCGTGTTAAAGATTCTGAGGGCGCGAGCACGGGAAGCATCGTGCACTCGAATATCGACCCGTTTGAGGTGTCTGCCCACATCCCACCGCGTTTTCTCAGGGAGTCTGTAGTACTCCAGGGTCGAAGCAATGAGCTCGTGAGGATTAGTCAGACGCTCGGGCACCCGTATCGTCGCGACGTTGGTAAGAGCAAGAGGTGTCTCTTGCCGTGGTCCCTGTATGGTTGCTTCGCGAGCCGTGTATGTCTCTGGGAGAGCCATCTTTGTAGGCTGGTGTCCGCACTCTAGTTGCCTCCAGTAGCCTCGAGGAGGCACAGGAACATTCAATCGCTGGCAAAGCTTAGCGAGACCGCGGTCGCTCAGTCCAAATTCCTTGCAGAGAGCAACCATTGGAGTCGCCCAGATTTTTGCATAGAGCTCTTCACGGGTGATTTTCTTCATCGTCTTGGCCTTCAAAGGTGCTCCGACGTACTTGCTGGAGCTCGGAACCTACGGGCTCCTCGAGAGTTTCCCGTTCTCGTAGGCAACTTCACTCTCCGCCGGATCAATAAATTGCCCACCATGGTCTGAGAAGAGAGCTCTAACGAGGGCGAAGCAGTGAATGGGTTTGTCGGGAAACTGCTCTCGTAATACTGCGTACATTCCAACGAAGGTAGAACCGCGGGTTATAACATCATCGACGAGTGTAATGGCTTTTGCCGAGGAAGGGATCTTTGCGGCGTGGAGCTTGACCGATTCATAGTGAGTCTGTGGATCTGGTCGCCCTCCTGGTGGTGCCGTAGCTGACTTCATCACAAGCGAAACTCGCTCGAGAGCTGGAACCACCTTAACGGGGACGGCACTAGCCATCTCCTGAGCAAAACGGAGAATGGGCCAAACGGCATCGGGGTCACGACGAGGCGCATGTCCTGGAACTGGAATAATAATGGTATCCTCGAAAAAGCACTGTCGGAGAAAAGCAAACTCGTTACACTTTGCGAGCACCGTTTTCGCCATTCGTAGGGTTACACGAACAGATTCCCCATTCAGGGGCACGAACCCATCCTGCTTGAGGGCTTTAACGATATCGTTGGCGCTGTCTTTCTGACGCGGCAGATAGGAGTAGCAAGAAGAAACAGTAAGTTTAGAAGGAAAGGCTGGCATCTGAGCTAGTGAGTGCTGCACTAGGCAGCGAGTCCTCTAAATCGTCGAAAGAGTCATCCGAGAGCACCTGTGCTCCATACCTTAAAAACTCCTGGGGCCACTTGAGGTCTGGATTGTTAGCTGCTGATTGAAGAATCCAAAGAGGTCTTGCAAGCCGTAACGCTTCCCAACCTTGATGAGTGGTGCCGCTGCCATCCTGAGCCTCGACGATAACGGTGGCGTCAGAGAGAAGCGCCATAAGACGATTTCTAGTTGGGAAGTTTCCTTTACGAGCGGGAGTTCCGGGCGCAAACTGCGAGATCAGAAGGTGATTTATTGCGATTTCAGTCTGTAGTCTTTGATTTTCTTTTGGGTAGCAGACGTCGATCGGTGTGCCAATCACGCCTATCGTCCGGCCTCCGGCTTCAATCGCTGCTTTATGGGCTGCCGTATCGATTCCGCGAGCAAGACCACTCACAATACACACACCCCTTCGGACTAGTAGAGTGGACAGCTTCCGGGCCCGCGCAAGTCCTGACTCCGACGCATCCCTTGAGCCGATGATAGAGACTCGAGCTGCCGCAGATAGTAATGAAATGTCTCCTTCGAGGTAGATATGGAGTGGTGCGTACTTCTGCTCCGCCTCATTCAGAGGCCGAAAGACTTCGCTAAAGGTGTGTAATTCTGCTGCCATAATCGCCCTCGGGTCCTTCGATACTAATACCCCATAACGTCCTCGAATGACAGACAAACCTCTCTACGGTATTATCTCGTGCAAATATGCGAACATGCGGCTGTAATTTGCTGAGTGCGCTGAGCTGCGAACTCCGCCCTTAGGAGGGACTTAACCGCGCGTATTACCGAGTCGAGTACAGTTAAGAAGATTCCCAAGGCAGGGAGGAAAATGAGAAGCGCTGACAAGTAAGGGAGACTACCGAGACAACTGGCCAAAACTTGATGGTAAGCCAAATCGGCGCCGTTATGACCAGCAAAAGAACGTAGAGCGCGTAGCCTACAAGAGTCCAACCCATACCAAGCTCCCTATCGATACCTTCTGAGGTTACAACAAGAGGATCGCGTATTATGTGATCTATTTTCGATACCTCTCGAGGCCCCCGAATGAGACACCTATCAGTATGAGATACCGGTCCTTCACAGAGAGTTACCTGGGCCGTTTAGTAGGTTTGCGAGCTCGCGTGGTAGCTGAAGACAAGACAAGCTCCTCGAGAGCATACGTAGGCGAGCCAGCCTTACCTCGCGCCATATAAAGAAGCTTCAAAGCCTCTATAACAAGACTCTGCTTCTCAATCCGCTGCGGATAAGATAGGTGTCGGTACTCATCGAGCCAAGCATTGAGCTCCGCAGGAATCCGTAAGGTGACAGTCATGGTAGGGCTCTTAGCCTTAAGCTCTGCATCAGCAAGCCGCTCCTTCAAAAGAGCCTTCGATGGCAATCTCACGTCTGTTGTCATGCTCTAATCTCACCGAATTCAGATATTCTCCCCTCTAGGATAGCAAAGCCCCCTACCCTCAAGCCACGTAAATGTATGTCATATTGTCATAATGGTATATTACCTGTCATAATAATGTCCGATAACCTTTTACTTATCGGACGTTATTTCCGCAGCATTTTCAGGGCTTCTCGCATCAAAAGGATGTAGTACATTTAAGTTGTAAAGTATGAGGTCTTCACTATGCGAAGCGCGCACACCCCACAACCATCGTCTCAAAATAGTGCAGTGTCTGAGATTGAAACTCTTCTGCACGAAGCTCGAGAGTATCTTGATGCGTCACTGTCGGCTAATACTCGACGCGCGTACGCTGCTGACCTAAAGGAGTTTCGCGCCTGGTGCGACGCTCACGGTGCGTGCTGGATGCCCGCGGAGCCAACGACTCTTGTCGCTTACCTTACATCTCTTGCTAAGACTCATAAGGTTTCAACTATCACGCGACGCCTCGCTGCTATCTCTGTTGCTCACCAATTTTCGCAGCAAGGAACAAACCCTGTTAAGGATTTTAAGGTGCGTCAGATCCTCGAAGGCATAAAGCGCAAAAAGAAGTGTGCCCCTACACAGAAGCAGCCTACCGTGACTCTACACATAAAAGAGATGGTCGGTGAGATCCCTCCTACCCTTCAAGGACTGCGTGATAGGGCACTCCTGCTCCTTGGTTTCTCTGGAGCTCTTCGAAGGAGCGAGCTTGTCGGGATAGATGTTGAGGATCTTGCACTCTGTAAAGAAGGGCTTGTCGTCACTGTGCAGAAAAGCAAGACCGACCAGTATTCGTACGGGCGTAAAGTCGGCGTGTGCTTTGGTGATAACGAAGCCACTTGTCCTGTAAAGGCTGTGACCGCTTGGATGAGAGCGTCTGGGATTAGTACGGGGCCGTTGTTTAGGCCTGTCAAATGGGGGAGGGTTCAAGAGCAACGGCTATCCGATAAAGCTGTTGCGCGCATGGTAAAGCGGTATGGGGCTGACATTGGACTCGAGACCAGTAAATTCTCAGGACACTCTCTACGAGCGGGGCTTGTGACATCGGCTATTCAAGCAGGTGTTGATCCGCTTGATGTTCAGCGGCATTCGGGGCATGCATCGCTTGATATGCTCAAGCGGTATATTAGAGATGCGACGGTGTTTAGGGGTAACCCAACTAGTAAACTAGGGCTTTAACAACAGCGTGTTTGTGCTTCTGCTCGCAGTAGAGTGCGAAATGTGCGCCTTCGTTTAGAGGACTGGCATCGGTTGTTGCGAACTTGGGGCTGTGTTATTCGGCGCTAACGGACTTTCCGAGTCTGATTAGTTGATGCCCCGCCCCCCATGCATCATGTCGATACCTCTGCTTTGGTTTTGTTTCGCACTGACCTAGCTAGGGCAGACATACAGGAGTCTGGGAACGCCGCCACTTAAGGCACCTGCGGACGTTCGCGCAAAAGCACGACTTGCCAGCTGGTCCGCATGCGTTGTTGGACTGCGGAACCACAGCATGATCGTCCTACAGGAGTTCCCATGTAGAGGGGAGCTAGGCGCATTCGAAGTACTCCCGTATCAGACGACGAATAGCATATTCATGCCCACGTACAATACCGAAAAATTCGCGAACTCCTGAAAGGTTCCTATTCTGGATATGTTCGGGGTCACTGTACACAACTCGTTGCTCTGAGGGCGCTGCTACCAGCCAATCATTCCTGGGGCTGTCCGAGAACATGTCTTCGTCGAGCCAACATCGCACTTTCAGCTCCCAGACATTTTCTGTAACAAATTCAACTTCGAACAGTCGCTCGCCAGCTTCGATACTCCAAGTTGAATACTTGGTGGCCATGCTCTTTTCACGAGCAAGTCGATCTGTGGTCCTCAAGAAGTACCAAACGAACTCGGCCAATTGTTTAGTATTGTCATAAGAGGGTGGCGGTGAATCCTCGTGCTCCACGGCATTTCGAATGTCGTACAACTTTCCAAGCATTAGTTGGCGAACAATTCCGAATCGCTCCATGACGTCTAACTGTTCCTTCGGGAGGTCTTTAAGCGGAATCCCTTTGAAGCAATAGAGGTCGTTTAGGATCTTGAGGCGGTGATCGACAGCACGCTTCAAGTTCGAAATCACGTCTGCCCGTTGATTCCGGTCGGAACTCGGGGTCAACATTCGCTCTGCATGGTCGAGCAACTCATAGGCGCGCTGCGCTCCCCAATAGTCACCGGGAGTCCAACTAGACCGGGAACACGGCCAGGTAAAGATTTTGCTTGATATCCAAATCATTGGGGCTAGCCCACTGTCACTATTTATCCAGTGCCGGATCGCAGCTCATATCTGCTTATGACATGCAGAAAAATCATCGACCATCTTGGCGGTAATACCTTTACCCGTTAGCTATCACGCACCACCTGCGCCGTGCCACGATCGTATCGATAGTTAGCAATGGCTCCGTCTTTGAGCTTCTCGATCGCCCTTTCAATCGCTGGCAACGGAACAAGGAACCACTCCCTAGGCTCAACCTCCACACCAAATCGGTCCTTTAATTCCAGATCTAAGCGCGCCTCGGAGAAGAACTTATGCAGAAGTGCCTCTAAACGCTTGCGATTGATGTTGGCCAGCTTGAAAGACGCGACCACTTCAACATCTGCTAGCAAGTACGTCGGGTCTTTCCTTGCATTCGCGATCCGGCTCTGAATATCGCCCCCGGTGACACCAATCTTGTGAACGACGCTTCTGTGCTCGGAAATAAAGGGATGTTCTGACTTACTTCGCAGGACATAGATGTAGCCCGTCTCAGTATCCCCCTCCTCCTCCTTGTCCGAGAACAGGTGGTATTGCGTCCCTGATATGATACGACGACTTGCTTTATCTTTATTCAGTGCTCGCTGGAGAGAGCGGACAAGCAGTTCGCTTTCCGTGCCATTGTCGTAAATAACTCGTATACGACGATCCTTACGGCCATGGTCTGGAACAAACCAATCCCCGAGCTCGGCCACAAGGACTTTTTGACCATCGAGCACGAACAGGTCTCTCTTCGCCACCTCGGCATCATCCCGATACTTAATGGTAACTCTCTCGCCAGATCCTAGGTCGCGTTGAACAGCTTCAAACACCGGCTTGAATTTCTCAAAATCGACGCACGGATTACGCTGAGCAATCTCCTCTGCCGCCCGAATGTCCTCCTGCGACCGCACATGAACTAGTTTGGTGATTGAGCCTCCAGGTGATTCCTCCCCACCTAGTGAGGCAAGTAGAGTCACATCATCGAGCTCTTCGTCTACAGCTTGTCCAGCATCGAGGAGTCCGTTGGTGTCGAAATGTTTCAGGACATCTCGGCACTCCGGAGACTTTCGTATGCTATCGAGTCTCACGGCGTACAGCCGTTCGAAGATGTCTCGATTCTCACTCCGCTCTGGCAAGCGCCCATGCTCCGATACAAACCTGACGATCTCCTCGAAACCCGCGATGATACGTTGCTCCCGTGGGGAAGTGGCATCATCTGCCTCAGAGGCAGTCTCAACCCCTAATTCATCCAAAAGCTCAATGTCTTCGTTGGTTACACCCTTAGGCATTCGTACTTTCCTTGACTTTCTTCTGAAGGAAGGCAACGCCCTCGGCCATACGCTTCTCCCAAGGGTCCATCGCGGTTAGGGAAGGCAGCCTACCCTTCTCCTCCTTGAAGCGCTTTGCTCGCTTCGCGAGCTCACGAGCCTCCTCTATAGACATGCTGATTCGCTTTGCTGCAATAACTTCGGCGACCATCCTAAGGCGCTCTTCACTCATGGACTTAGCGAGTATCGCGTATGCCTCACCAAACGGATTGACGCTATCAATAAGGTCGATATCAAGTTCTCTCACATGCAGAGCATATCGTCGAACACCATCGATGAGAGCCGTATTCCCGGTCTCGACTGAGCTCCCTTGATTCAAATCCGTCAGCGCCTTCTTGCCCTGCTGGACAAGATTTAGTGCAGCGACCGCGTGCTGGCGGATCGCTTCTTGATCCTCCTCTCCACATTCAGGGTATCGCTCCTTGATAATCTTACCCATTCTGACTTGTGTTAGCTCCTGCGGGACCACCTCACTGTCGAACAAGCCTCGCTCAATAGTCTGCTTGTCTTGGACAAATGCTGTAATCAATTCAGTCAGGTCTTCTCGACAGATCCGTTGGGCCTCCCTACTCTTCGGTGCCGCTAACCCCTTTATCTCAAGCTCAAGTTGACCGGTGTTTGGGTTCACACCGACATTACACCTAGCTTGGTCGTACCCCCCGTCCCCGTAATCCATCCCAGGGGTCGGTCCGTTATTGGGATTCTTCGGGCGGAACTCGAACCTCGGAGCTAGAACCTGCTCCATTAGAAGACTTGCGGCGATTGCCTTCAGAGTATCGTTCACCGCTTCATTGACCGCCGATTCGGCCGCGTCAGGCTCAGCAATTAGATTGGTGAATCGAGCTCTCGTCTTTCCAGGCGCATCTCGAGTGGCTCGTCCAATGATCTGGACTATTTCTGTGAGGCTCGCTCTGTATCCAATCGTCAGCGCATGCTCACACCAAATCCAATCAAAGCCCTCCTTAGCCATACCCAGGGCGATGATGATATCCACATGGTCTCGGTTGTTCTTTTGATTCGGATCTTTGAGAGAGGCGGAAACCCTATCGCGTTTAGCTTGTTCATCATCAACCAGATCCGCGATTCGAAGTACCTTTCCGCTCGCAACCTTGACGAGTTGAAATCCTGTCGTTGGGTCCGTTCCCTGCCACTGTCCTAGCTGTTCGAGAATGTGCTCGACTTCGCGGATCTTGTCCTTCGTGCTCTCTCGCGAGTTCACGTTGGGAATATGGACTATAGTTTTCTCATCGTGGTCAAGAACCTTGAGAATCTCGTCCGTGTAGCTGCCAGCATAGAAGTAATATCCAATATCGAGCTGCTTTAAGTACTGATAGCCATTAAGCTGCTCGTAGTAGGTGTAAGTGACCGTCTCAAACTTTGCCTCGTCTTCTGGGTGCAAGACCGCTTCGGCGTCACCACGGAAGTATGATCCCGTCATAGCCACCAGGTGCGTTTTACCTCGAGCTATCAGCTGACGGACGTGATCCCCTAACCTGCTGTCAGGGTTTGCTGATACGTGATGGAACTCATCTACCGCTATAAGGCGATCGTCGAATACCTCGACACCGTATTTTTCAACCGCGAACCGGAAAGTTGCGTGCGTACAGACCAGCGCCTTATCTTCGGTCGCAAGAAACGCCTTTAGACCATCCACTTTACCACCGTTGTCGCCACCCGGCGCATCGCATAAGTTCCACTTCGGTTCTACCTTCCAGTCAGCCCAAAATCCGTACTGGGTAAGCGGCTCGTCGTGAAAACTGGATCCTATGGATTTCTCGGGCACTACGATAATAGCCTGTTTGAGCCCTTGATTCTGGAGCTTATCGAGGGCGATAAACATTAAGGCCCGACTTTTTCCTGACGCAGGTGGGGACTTTATCAAAAGGTACTGCTCGCCGCGTTTCTGATAAACGCGCTCTTGCATCGGCCGCATGCCGAGAGCGTTTGAGCGAGTGGAACTTCCGTCCTGAGCATAACTTACCGAAACTGACGGAACCGATATCCCGTTACTCATACCGGAGTCTCCTTGGCTTTACGCTTGGTGCCTGGCTTTGCGGTCCTATGCGAACTGGTCATTTTTGTGTAGAGCTCGAACAGTTTTTCTAATCGCTCGGTGTCGTTCTTAAAACGGCGCCCTATGTAAATACGTTCCAGTATCTCATCATTCCGTTCATGCGCTTCACGGAGATCCGCAGGCATAGCTTCAGGATCGTAGAGATCGGCGATTGTCGCCGGGAAATGTACCTCGCGGGTTAGTAGAATACTCTCGGCGCATCGGGTGAGATCAGCTTTGTTTTTCTCAGTCAGGGGAGGAAGCGGGAACGTATTCCATCCAAGCGTATTGGAATACGAGAAATCAGTCCTCATTCTAACGCAGACTGTCCCGATCCACACCCAATGGAGACGCGAGGCGATAACAGCTAAGTTCCAAAGAGGTGCGTCATATAATACGAAGTTTCGCTCGCTAATGACGCTATGCCCGTCTGTTATCCCAACCGGAAGATACGCTCGGTTCTCGGATGATACCCTCGGGACCACTATTGCTTGTCCGTTTCTATGAGGGGCGAACACGAATCTGTGCGGGGTGTCAGCGTTATCACGTGCCTGTTTTCCCCCTTTCAGCCGCGCCTCTCTGACTTTGTCGATCCGTGCTTTTATCGGGGGGCACATCAATGCAAGTTCGAGCTCGCTGTCTTCAATCCAGAGGCAATATTTGAACGTGGAGTGAATAAACTCCCTAGAGCCAATAAAGTACTTTATGAACTGTCTGCTGCCTGGATGCGTCGAACGGAGTGCTTCTGCTTCGGCAACATCCAGTACCAGGTGCCCGCCGTCATTAGCCATGTTACCGCGAAGCATCTTCGCTCGCTCATCCGATGCGCATGAAGCCGGGCCAACCGTGATATTTGGCCCAGGCACGAGGTAGGGTCCGATGTTCCCTACAACTCTAGACATGTCTGCTCCACTGTCGTCGACATCAACTAATTCTCGTTTAGAAGACCCCTGGACGGAGAGCCCAACGATTACCACGGTGACACCAGCCTTGTAGGATGCCAAGTTGGCCCACTTGAACGACCGGTAAGCAAACTGAATGTGGTGGCCCGTGGCAAAAATCAGAGGCCAAAGAATAGCGACCTGCTCACCTTGGCAAATGGAGTTCGTTGCCACGAAGGCCGAGGCGCATCGAGCTTTAAGACCATACAGAGCGGCCTTGAACAACCATCCGGCAACGTAATCCAGCGACTTCCAGTCTTTGGTGTACTTTTCAAAAATGCTTTTAAGATCGGCCTTTTGAGTCGGTGATTGCATAACCGACCCCAAATACGGTGGATTACCGCAAATGTACGTCTCTCCTCCTTCGTTAGCGAAATTAATCTCGGCTTGTTCCAGAGGGGTGGAGAATAGATCGTCCGCGTGACGTTTGACCGCAGTCCCTTCTGGTGGACACAGGCTCAGCCACTCGAGATGAAGGGCATTGCCACAGGATATCCAATTAGCTGCCTCAAGAGGGAGGAATTCGGCTAGCGCTCTCTCTTGCCCTCGATAAAGAACGTCACATTGGTATTCGGCAATAATGAGCGCGAGTCTCGCTATCTCAGCCGAAAAGTGTCGTAACTCGATCCCGCGAAAATTCGTCAATGGAATATCAGAGCGGCGAGATCGGTCGTTTCTCTTGCGATTGATCTCGGCCTCGATTGCCCGCATCTCTTTGTATGCAATAACTAGGAAGTTCCCAGATCCACAGGCCGGGTCGAAAACCCGAATGTGTGCTATCCGGTTGCGGAGGTTGAGAAGCTTTCGAGGGTTGTCACCTGCCTCTTCTAGCTGCCGCCGCAGGTCATCTAGAAAAAGTGGATTAAGAACCTTCAAAATATTCGGCACACTAGTGTAGTGCATACCAAGTTCGCCGCGCTCTTCATCGTCGGCCACGGCCTGAATCATCGACCCGAAGATATCCGGATTAATCTTCGTCCAGTCTAGGTTCCCGACATGTAAAAGGTATGACCGCGCGATCTTACTGAAACGAGGAACCTCTAAACTATCGGAGAAGAGCCCTCCATTGACGTAGGGAAAGTTTCTAGCCCAAGCTCGTATGTTTGCTTCCTCGCGTTCCGCAAGCGGCGTGTTCATCGAGCGAAAGAGCTCGGCCAGCACCTCGTGAGTGTTCGAAGCGTCCGGGGAGCTCATCTGTTCAATGGTCCCTGTGAACCGCGCCTGTATACCGAAGATGTTCGTATCCTCTGCGAAAAAGCAAAAAATGAGCCTCGCAAAAAAGTGATTCAACTCCTCGCGACGCGAGGCGTTATCCCAATCGGGATTTACTTTCAGCAATTCGACATAGAGCCGATTGAGTCGTCCAGTAGCCTTTATGTCAAAGGCGTTCTCACGGATCTCTCTTACGGTTGTAATTCCGGCCAACGGCAGGAAGAAGCCAAAGTGATCCGAGAAGTCACTATAGGCGCAAGCCACCGTTTCACCATCAACGACGTTCTCGGCCTCAAAACTCTTCCCATCCGTCGCAAGAATGAATTTGGCCTTCTGACGTATTGTCGTGGAACTTTCTCGCAACGCGGTAAGGGTTGCTGTAACCTCTCCCTCGGAGCATGTCGCTATGTGGATGTTATTGCGCTGGAGGACTCCACCCGCGATATCGGATTGATTGGTCTCTCCACTCTTCAGTCGCTTTATGGTCGTCTCTTTATTTCCGAATGCTTCGAGAAATGCATAGGGAAACGACTCGGCGTCGAAGGGCAATGCTGCCAATGCAGAAACCGCCTCTTCTATTTCGACTGCATTCATTAAGACTCCCCTACTGTGCTGCCGGCAAGGCATGTGAAGCCCGCGCTCCTACGGCATACGGCGCAACAAGCTATCGATTAATTCGTTACGAACGAATGCTCGCCAAGCGCCAAAAATGTACCTAAAAACACCTACTTGTGAAAGGGTCGCGTTAGTATGTGTAGCTTTTTTGGAGGCCTACTACCCACACTTACCTCTCTGAGACCTTGTTACCCACAAATAGAGCTGCTTTATTCCAGTGAACGGTCAGCTAGGAGCCCATTCCTGGCAACCCCGGGCCAGGAATGTAAGCTTCCCCCAAGACATATCACTTGTAGTTGTAAATCGATTAAACTCCAGCATCATGAGAAAAGACGATTTAGCAAAGATGGAAGAATGGTGGGCCCGGTTTGAGGATGACGGTGGATTTTCGTCGGTTTTCGTTGCTCTCTTCGTTTTTATTGTCTCTCTTCCGTTAGCGTATGGCTTTCTTTATTTCCTCGAAGTGGTCACTTCTTCAGTAGGCTACCTCCACTCCTTTGTGGGAACTACTCCCCTGCTTATCTGCGTTGCACTGTTTGGTGGTGTGCTCGCCTGGCGGCTGTGGTCCGCCCCCAAGAACGAACCTGATAGGCATCAACCCGGACCAGACCCCTACTCGATTGATTTCTCTGATGACCCGGAAGACGACTTGAGTGACACCGATACTGGTGATTTTACGAACGTCTATCTTCAAGACGATGGCTCGATACTTGAAGTCGAACCCGTTCTCGAACAAGCTTTTTTCGGCACCCCGGCTCTTTCCATCGAACTTGTTCCTCAATCATGTTGGTATTCGAACCTTCGGTCGATCCTTCCGCCGCCCGAATGGGATAACATTAAGCAGAAAGTGCGTTATAGGTCTGGATCTCGTTGCGAGATATGCGGAGGACGAGGTCCTAAATGGCCCGTGGAAACTCATGAAGAATGGAGTTACGATGATGCTACATGTATTCAACGTTTAAGCGCCATCCGGGCTCTGTGCCCGGACTGTCACATGGTGAAGCACTTCGGTCTTGCCAATGTGCGTGGTAAGACAGAAGAAGCTTTCCAGCATCTTCAAAAAGTTAACGATTGGGATCACACCTGCGCGCAGCATTACGTGAGCTACTGCTTTCGGAAGTGGGAGGAGCGCTCTCATTTCACCTGGAAAATCGAACTTTCACTCCTGAAGGAGTACGGATTCTCGGACTCCGCGATTAGTGATCTCGAGAAAAAGGAGATCGACGATTCATCACGCTCAAGCTAGCTCTTAGCCCAGGTAATCACGCTAGCGATAGGGCGTATTTCTCGGCAGGTCAAATGGTTGCTAACCTTACGACTAAATCTCTAGCCTGCTGTGTGCGCTATTGCGCTCTTTACACATTCAGGAATCTCCGATTCATGCTCTCAACAGCGCCGCCTAAGTGGTCGTCACTAAGGTGAGCGTAGCGATGTACTGTCTGAAGCTGTTTGTGTCCCAGCACACCAGCAATCTCAATTAGCGATGCGCCATTCATAGCAAGGTAGCTAGCCGTGGTGTGCCGTAGATCGTGAAACCTGAAGTCGGTAATTTTTGCGGCCTTACGCGCCGCTGTCCAGGGAGCAGTAATATCGAAGTGGCGATCCGCCTCTGGCACAGGTCGGCAGGGCTTTTTTGGTGAGGGCTTTTCTCCCGGAAACAGAAAGTCAGAATCTGCACGTCTCTGCAAGAGATGCTCTCTTATCAGCTCAAGTGCCCTGCCCTTCAATGGTACACTACGTCGCTGTCCATTTTTCGTATGGACCAGTATCAGGCGTTCCCGATCCAGATCAACTTGCTTCCACGTGAGAGATAAGATCTCCTCTTTTCGCATTCCGGTTGAGAGGGCTAGAAGCACAATCAGATAAAGGGGAGCGTAGTTACTCTTTCTGCAAGCATCCAGGAGACGGGTTAGTTCGTCCTGATTGAGGTATCGTACCCTAACCGCACTCTGAGGGAATCTCTCTACGTCCTCTACCGGATTGTGATCGATCCATCCCAAGCGACGAGCAAGCTTGCACGCAATTGACAAGCTACAGAGATGAACCCTCATACTGGATGGAGATAGCCCACCATCTGAAGTACGTCCTGGCGCTGCCTTCAGCGTGCCCATCGCTTTTTTAATAGCAGCATAGTTAAGTTGCCTGAAAGGGATCGAACCAAGAGCTGCGCCCCAACGAAAGAAGTGCGCTCGGCGACTTAGATCGCAATGATTCTCTAAAATGTATCTGTCTATCGCATCCTGGACTGTGGGCAGTCTCTCTGCCCCTTTTACTGTGGTGCGCCCTCCGAGTATTTTTAAGTCATGCGCCTTTATCCATTCCACTGCGTCGATCCTTCTCTTGAAAGTGGCTGTCAGATTCGGATGCCCCGCACGACGTACCCTCGCCATATAGGTTAGTTCGCCTTTGGAGTTCTCTCTCCTAAAAATACTACCCATCGACCCTCCTACTCATAATAGCTGTTGTTATTAGCACAGCTATCTGAAACAGACTCGGCAATCCTGGTTTAGTTGGCACTAACGGCGTCGATTTCAAGGAACGCGAAGACGTCCTCTCGCTCCATGAGCTTAATCGGACTTAAGCTTGATGTTGCCGCCTTCTTCGCCCCATCTGTAAAAGACGATGTGGTGATGAATATCCCTTCATGGGCGCCCTCCCTATTTTGCGGCACTGCGTCTCCTGCCCTTTTCCTTTGGCGTGAACTAGCGGCGAGACAAGCGTGCGCATGGCGCTACTAACGGTCTCCCCTACTTCGATCTCACCTCAAAGTGATCAATCAACATCCTGCGCTGGATGGTAGCGAACAGAACCCCTCCCCTCTCCTTCTTCTCGAGGTATAAGAGCATGTTAATTACCAGCGCCTTATGAACGGCTTCTTTCGTCGCATAAGGAGCTACCACAGCGTGATGCGCGGTGTTTTCGAAGTAGCGCCTTTGGTAAGGCTGGGAAGCCACGAAAATAGGTAGGCGCTGGATTTAGGCCCTAGCTAGAAAGCATTTTTAACAGACGCCTGGTGATGTGATGGGAAAGCTCGCTTCTCAGGTCGTTAACGTCTTGGGTCAGCTTGCTAAGCAGATCAGTTAACTGCCCCAAGGTACCCACTAACCTATCTGCTTTCACTTGGTAATCCGCAAAATTCCTTTCGCCGGCTTCAGAAGAGTCCAGGAAATAGGCCCCTACTCTGTGCACAGATCGGAACGCTATCATTAATTCGCGAGGGGAGAACGGTACTGGAATGATAAGTATTCCATCTGTTGATACTAAGCTTAAATTTTCGAATCTGCCCGAATGCGGTTGCTAGTCGTGTATTCTCTTAACTTGCTCTATACAACTATCGAGGTACTTTTCCCGTCCTTCCTCAAGCAAGACGCGAATCTCTTCTCTCTGGCTCTCTGGTAATTGATTGAACTGCGCAGTAAGTGCGATGTTGCAGGATCCACCGGCAATACGCGTCACTTCTCTGTCTAGATTCTCCCATTCCTCTGTCCTTTGATTCTTAAGACTTAAGTGCATTTGTGCTTCGATTAAGAGACCT
Organism: Bdellovibrionota bacterium; assembly: GCA_044351795.1. GTDB lineage: Bacteria > Bdellovibrionota_C > UBA2361 > UBA2361 > OMII01 > OMII01. Next base: position 28,023 of record JBILFA010000004.1, read on the forward strand.
GCAAGAGTCAAAGAAGGGAGAATTTCACTTCTTAGTACTTGATGAACCTGAACCCGAGTATGTTCTTCTATCGCCAGATTTTCGCGGCGTCTTCGAGCCAGCTCGTCTTTCAGTTGTTCCGACTGTCGCCCTAATTCCACCTGTCTGTGCGACTGTGCAGTAACTAGGTTGAGAAGCGTCTCAAATACCGAAGAAGGCTTAATAGAGCTGGGTATCGAATTTAACTTGGTCGACAAAAAATCCAGTTGAGAGTCGGGCGTATAGGGCCTAAAGGGTTCGGTGCAGTTATTTAACAGGCACTGTCCTGCAGGCGAGTCCCTCAGCCATCGATCAATTGCTTCGTCCAAGCTGGGGCATGATGAGTCAGCAGGGTTTATTGAAGGGAGCCTTTGCGGATTAAACTCTGGTTGCTGAAACATTTTGCCTTATCCACCTTATTGTCCTGCTTTACGCGCCAATCGACAGCCGCTCCACAAATTGAAATGCAACAAAGCACGAACGATTCGATGAAGCTTTTATTGGCCAAAGACTTACAAGGACTGCTGCCTATGTCCGCAGTCTACTTTCTTTCTCGCCATTAGAGTTCCGTGTACGTCTAAGCTGGTCCATTGAGGGCATAGCCTTGCTCTCATACGCCTCATGTTTCAATTACCAATTTGGTTTTAGGAACGATATGGCGACGAAGAAAGAATTCGCTGGCAGGCATGAGATTGCTAGCTCCACTTTGGACACTATTTCAGCTGCCCTTTCCTCGGAATTAATGAGGCGGGTAAGGGCCCCATGTCGAATCCAATGCCTCGGGAATGAAGGTATCTAAAGCCTTCCCGCTCGAAGTGCTGGCGAAGCTCTTTAAGAGACCACTCGTGGATATGTTCGCTATGAACTTCCCTCGTTCGGCCCCACAGATGCCTTTCGATTTGAAACATCTGAGTCTGGTTGACTGTGGGGTAAGTCACCACCATTAATCCACCGGGCTTTAACGCGTAAAAAAAATTTCGGATGACCGTTTGGGGATTTAAAACATGTTCCAGAGTCTCAACACTCACCACCTTATCAAATTGGCCTTCATGGACAGCGGCAGGGCGATCCTGAGCGCTTTCTGTGATCGACTCAAGATCGGATTCAATAAACTGAATTCCAGTGTGATTGTTAGCAGCGGCGGATTCGAAGGCTTTACTGGTGATGTCTATCGCTACCACCTGGGCCCCCATTTCGGCTACTTTCAAGGAAAGACGGCCATCTCCGCACGCAGCGTCCAAAATAACCTCCCCCGCTTTCGGGCACAGAAGCTTTAAAGCTGCTTTATGACGTGCCTCATGGTACGCGGCACTTACGTCAAAATTCCCAACGAGGTGAGACGGCTGATATCCTCCACCTTGATACTTTTCCTGGTAATAAGCCCTAAGAGCCTCCGGAGAGCCAAAGGTTAGCTTTCCCTCACTCACTACAGATTCCGCGTCACGTTCAGGGCGAGTATTACTCAGAGATGGTTCCACTTTTATAGCTCCCAAGGAAGCAGACGCTTTAATTTAGCAGACCGCTATTTTAAACCCGCTCAGACTTATACCTGAGTTCTTGAGTTTGTATAGCGTTAATTGGCCGGGTGTGCTCGCCTCTCCGCGCTGCCTTCCTCACGTGGCAAACCTAGACGATCATGTACGTCGAACTTTACTTTCTATGAGACCTCATAGAACGATTTTAATTTACATTCAGGAGGATCTACGTTACGAGTGGGCCGCCTGACTTTCTCTATTCCTCTTAAGTACACGTGAGGGGGTTTATGTTTTCATCTCAACACAGCTCGTCCTTTCCCTTTTTGCCGAGACAAAGGGAGTCTGGGGCCTCGGAAAGCACCCAGGGGCCGATGATTGCTCTCTCTGATCGTTCACGGGATATTTTCTCTTCTATCCTTGCAGAAGTCGCGGGCGGTCCCTACTCTAACCAAGAGCTACCGCGTTACCTAACAGCTGCAACGAGACTTTGGGCGGAGAATCTTCCCGAGCTAGATAGAGCCCGTTCTCTATTGGTAGACCACGCCGTCCCTGCAGTTCTGTTAACGAACCTTCCCCAGGATGAGACGGTCCCACCGACCGGACCAGACGGCCGCATGATGAAGAAGACATCTGTTAGTGAAGCGGTGAGCGTCGCCTTGCTGCATCCCTTAGGGCGGCTGGCCACGCATGCAGACAAACGAGACGGTGCTGTTGTTAGTGACCTGTATCCAAAAAAGTCTGATGCGGCAGCCCAGCTTGGCTCAAATTCAGTGTTTTTGGAGTGGCATACAGACGAAGCTTTTCATGACGTCCCACCATCTTTTGTTTGCCTCTACGGTGTACGAGGAGAACCCTTAGCACAAACCCTTATCGCTGAGTTCAATTGCTCTGAGCTGCCACCGGAGATCGCGAGAGTCCTTTCCGAACCTCACTTCAGCATTCGATCGGACGGTTCCCATGCTGTGTTAGGGCAAAGAAAGAAAGCTGCTGTTCTTGACGGCGAAGGAGCCGATGCGCTGGTTAGATATGACCCGGTATTCACGGATTTCGACAACGCTGAGGCTGAGCTCGCCTTCGCTCAGTTTGAAGCATTTACGTTGAGAAAGTCGCTTAGCTTTACCATAGATACGGGGCAGGCACTTATCTTCAATAATAAAATCGGGATACATGCGAGAACAGAGTTTCCTCCCCGATTTGATGGCACTGATAGGTGGATCATCAAGTCGCAAGTAGTACCCGTAAGCACCCCCGAAGAGAAGTTTCACAATTCCAATCGATTTTGGCTAAACCCAATTGGAGCTTGAGCTCATGAACCAAGAAATACAAAAGCATACCGAACTCGGATTATCCGACCTACTAATAAAACCCTTCCTGTATGAATCTAGCGCTCAGTACAGCGTAGTCCTCCCCGAGTACCATTTCGCCGAAGGGACGGACATGGAGATGGCCGCGAGCAAGCTGAATAAGTTGGCGAGTCGACGAGAAAAGCCAGTCACGTTAGTGGACTGCGGGGCAGGCCCCGGTCGAGTGTGGGAATATCTAGGGGCGGATTTTGCCACAGTTGTCGCTGTCGAGCCGAGTCGAGGCATGTGGAGAGCTGACCCGCCCTCTAACGTTAAATACGTGGAGTCAGGTGCTTTTGAATTTCTGAAAGCCAATCCAAGTACCGAAAGAATCGTTTCATTTCTTTGGTCAGTGAACTACCCACTACTGAGCTTTTTCGAGAAGTACGATCCAAAACAAGGAAAGGTCATTCAATTCGACGCACACAAGGGAGATGCTGATTGTAGAGCGGCAGTGCGCGAGGTGCTAGAGCGCAACTCTGGCTCCGACTATTTTATCATGGTGTTCGATGATGAGTCGCCCGAACAGCAATTTGTTACCTCTGTTTGGGAACGGGAAGCTCCATTTCCTTTCAATGACCGTTCCTATACTCGGCGACTCTTATTAGATGAAATGCAACGCTTCGCAGAGAAAAGTGGTGCCCTTTTCACGCAGGAGCATCACGCGGGTTTTGCGGACTATGGGCCCGGAGGTGTTGCCTTGAGTCGCATGCTCAATTTCCATCTGAGGGGACACTTCAACAATGACCCAGAAGTTGTACAAGCCGCAGCGACTTTTCTTAGCTCCTACCGTGATGACAGCACTACTAAGGTGCCTGTGGGGATGCACATACTTCAGCTGCAGGCTGTTCCATGAGCACTCCTTGCGTTCTCATTACCGGGGCCTCGGGTACGTTCGGGCTAGCGCTTACAGATTTCTTTCTGAATACCGGTTGGTCTGTGATTGCTGGGGTGCGTCGTGCTGCCGCGGAATCATATGTCAGAGAGCGCTTTGGAGCGGCGGTTTCGAACCAACGGCTCTCCATACTGTCCTTAAATGCGCTTGATTTATCACAGTGCCACGAAGTCCTGAAGGTGTATCTGCAATCGAATCCAGCCCCAAATGCGCTCATCAACAACGCTGCGACGGATTCATGGGAGGCAATTGAGGACTTAACCCCGGAAGTTCTCATTGAAGTGCTACAGGTCAACTTGGTATTTCCCGCAATTCTAACGCGAGTTCTTATTAAACACTGGCGAGATGCCAAGCAGAGCGGCTCTATCCTTCACATTTCGTCTCTGCTTGCTAACTTTGGGGCTCTCGATAGCAGTGCCTATGCTGCTAGCAAGGGGGGTCTAGAGGCGTTCTCGAGAGCCGTTGCGGTTGAAGCAGGGCCTTATGGTATCCGCTCGAATGTTCTTCGTATTGCTGCGTGTCAACATGGTCTGACATCGCGTCACGAGCTACCGAGCCTAGATATTCGCTTCACAAGCGCTAACAACAACTCTACTAATATCGAGCTCATCCCCTTACAGCGACGAGGTGATATCGCCGACTTCTGTCGTGCTGCATCTTTTCTCGTTGGTCCAGAGGCGTCCTTTATTACAGGACAGGAGTTGACTGCTGATGGTGGACTCTCGGTTGTCTATCCTGGGTATTCTTCACCGAGCTGCGGCCAGTTAGGAGCCGAAAATGTTTGAACGGGTTGTTAATCCATCTGCTTTTGCACTCCCCTCTGGGCTTGGTCAGCTCGAGAGGTCGACAGTGTCTATATCTGGAGATGACCATGAAGTAATGGCGGCATTTGCCCATCGGGCCGTAGTCGAAGGAGCGAACGTAGTACTTCTGCCAAGTTCGGGTGGACAAGTTACGCTACCTTCTTTTAACGACAACATTATCGTCAACCTTCACTGCCCAAAAGATTCGCCTACCATTATTTCTACACAAAGCTCCGATGGGCGCCTGGGACCTCTTCATTCGGGAACCCTGACCTTGTACACTTCCGGAAGTACGGGGGAGCCAAGGCCTGTAACCTTGTCCCGACAGCAGCTGGATTTAACGGCGCGATGGTATCGTGACATATATGGTCTAACTCCCGACTCCGTCATAGTGAGTTCCCTTCCGCTTACTTACAACTTTTCCTTCATAGCAGGCGTATGGACTGCGCAGACTACTGGATGCGTTTATCAGCATGTGTCGCAAGAGCGCTTTGCCCTTGGCATCGAGGCAGCTCGATTGCATGCTGATAAGGTCATTGTGCTCGCGAATCCCGTGGTTATTGAGTCAATGATGAACGAGCACAGTCTCAGTGCTTTCAGTAATATCTTATTCGATACTGGCGGGGCTCCCTTGAGTACAACAGCATTGCGCATGTTTAGGGATCGCATAGGAGATATTCGTGAAGGGTACGGGCTAACGGAAACCTGCTCGCTCACACACTTTGATACCGAGGGCACAGAGGACTCGTTAGGTACTGTAGGGCGGGCGCTGACCGGGGTAAATTTTGATATTCGTCACACACCTGCACGGCAGCCTGAGTTATGGATAGCATCACCTAATCTAGAACAAGGGGGTTTTAGCGCGGATCGCTTAGTCGACGGGTATTACCGCACTGGCGATTTAGCACGCATAGATGCGGGCGGGCGCTTGCGACTTTTGGGCCGATCTTCTGATCACTGTATTGGGGGGTATTATCCACGCGATACTCTCGACATTCTCGGCCCCCTCTTGGGTATGCGATGTGCATTGGTGCAACACGCTGGGCCGAATAGCGTGCTTATCAAGTTGAGACACATTGATGAGGAGCAACTGCCTGCACGTATGGCAGCGCTCGTATCCGAGACACACCAGATACCCTACAGTGGCGTTCGCGTGATGAGCCAGACCTCACCTCTTACCCACTCTCTTAAGTTAACTCGTGAGCTCGGGGGGCAGACCAACTGATGTGTGGCCTTGTCGGAATAATTCAACTTCGCGGTGAGATTACGTCCAATCAGGTGGACCAAGTACGCTGGGGTGTCGAGCGCCTAAAACACCGCGGCCCCGACGGTGCCCAGTACTGGGCTTCTGGGAACTTTTGTGTGGCGCACGCAAGGTTGTCAATATTCAACCATGAGTCCAGCGCTTCTCAGCCTTTTGTATCAGACCGAGCTGTCCTTGCGTGCAATGGCGAAATCTACAACTGTCGCGAACTCGCGGCTGAATTGGGTATAGACTACCACTCTCTCAGAAGCGACTGTGAAGTCGTGTTACGGGGATACGAAGTATGGGGCATATCTGTGGTGGCGCGTCTGAGGGGAGATTTCGCATTTGCCCTTTTTGATCGGATCTCTCACAAGGCTTACCTCGTTCGAGACCATATCGGGGTTAAGCAGCTAGTCTATACTCGTATCGGTGATGCCATAGCATTCGCTTCAGAAGCCAAAGCATTAGCAGGCCTCGGTGGTTTGGTGCTGGAGCCGTCTGTCGATAAGATTGCCGAAGACTGGGTGATGGGGTTTTGGGGCGATAAGGCGTCTACCTACTTCAAATCGGTAGACCACATCAAACAGGGGTGTTTTCTGGAGTGCTCAGTAGAGGGGCCCCCTAGGGAAGTCACTTATTGGTCTCCCCTGGACCTGCCGATCCGCTCGATGTCAAAAGATGTCTTTGTGAGTCAATTCGATGACACGCTAAAGACAGCCACCGCAGTGCGGCTAATGGGTCAGGCTAAGATAGGTACCCTTCTTTCCGGCGGTGTAGATAGCAGTCTCACTACAGCAATGACTGCCAAGGCACTACCGAGGGTGACCTCCTACACTACCACCTACTCTAAAAGTGCGACCAACGAAGATCTAGTTCACGCCGAATTAGTAGCCCAGAAGTACCCAAATATTGAACACAGGAAGGTAGATAATGTCCCGGAAGACTTCTCATGGCAGAATCTCTCGACGACTTCCTATCACATGGAGGAAGTCGTATGGGATAGGGTGTACTGGGCAATCCTCAACAACTATCGCGCTGCTTCTTCAGATGGGCATCGGGTTATCCTGAGTGGACAGGGTTCTGACGAGCTTTGGCTCGGTTACTTTTTCACGTTCCCTCACTACAGAGTGTGCGGTTCACAGTGGCAGAAGGATTATCTTATTAACGATTTTTCTCAGGATTCTTTAAGATTCATGGACGCGCTAGACCCGGCTTTCCTGAATAGCGAACGAGCCAAGGAAATAGTCGCGTCCAATATCGAGCGGAACTTGCTCCCTTATGGGGATCGGGACAAATTAAATGGAATCGCTCACTGGGCATTTCGGACGCATCTTCAGAGTAATTTGATGCAAGAGGACCGGCTTTCTATGGCCAGTTCAGTTGAATGCAGAGTACCTCATGTCGATATCGAGGTAGTAAAGCTCGCTTATGCTACTCCCAGCTATTTAAAGCTTTTAGATGGGCGCGAAAAGTATCCTGTTCGACAGGTAGCTGCGCGATGGCTTCCGATTCAGGTCGCTAACCGCAGCAAGTTCGCCTTCCCTGAGAGTCCGGATTCATATAACAGTGAGATTCATGCAAGACTTCGGGATGGTACTATCCCGTCGCTAAACGAGCCAATTCTAGGAGCGATATTCAAGGAAGAGGTTCTAAAGCTTGCGCGCACCAATCCTGCTTCACTTGCCCCTCAGCTTCTATGGCGCATCGTAGCCATAGCAAACTTCAGCGCTATTTTTACTTCGTCCTTGAAGACGCTCACTGTGCATGATACTCGGTAGCCCATGAGACGTTATTGTATTTTTCTTATCGCCGAATCGCCTGCCCTTGCGCTGATAGAGGATATCAGAATACTGCTCGATCCATTGAGCGGTGTTGTTCCTGCTCACCTTACGGTGGTGTTTCCTTTTTCTACAGAGATGTCTCCTAAGGTTATTATCGACCATGTGGCTGATCGCGCTGCTCACTTCTCTCCCATCGAGACGACCTTGGTAGGTTGTCACCTTCAAAACGATGGATACATTCACATTTCAGTCCTGGATCAGCAGAAGCAACTATCCGCGCTACATGCGCAGCTGTATTCGGGTAGCCTCGAGTCGTTCTTGGATCCGAATTTTCCATTCCTGCCTCACATAACTATTGGGCGCTACACGGCTACGTCTCAAGACGGCGCAGAAAAACAGATACAGAGACTTTCCTTCCCAATTTGTTTGCGTTTAAGCAGGTTAGTCTTAGAGGAGATCCTTGAGGACGATAAATCGAGCCCTCTGCTGGAAGTGACGTTAGGAGGTAAGGTATCAACATGAATGTATCTATAAACTCATCAAATAACTCAAGCCCTCAGCCATCGGCAGAGAGTATCTCGGAAAAGATAGGCGGGGTGATCTCGACTTTTCAGGAGTTTGCCACTCTAGCCACTCATCTTAGGCTGGATAGGGAGAGCCGTGGTTACATTGCCCGATTGTCGTATCCCCTTTTGCGTGCCATCGCGACTCTAGAGTGTGCGGCGGCGGAGGTTACAAAGGCACCGCTATCTCCCGCTCGCCTCGGTGACGTGCCAGAGGGCGTCGTTGGAGATTTATCGGTTTCTTTCCCCCACTTGATGAAGGAGGACCGCCGCCGATTTCCAGAGCTAGCCAGTGAGATCGCTGCGGTTGCAGTTCAGCAACGAGAGATAGGATTTTTAGAGGTGTATAATACCGGTCCTTATCTGAATGCCGTGCTCGATCGTCGAACCTTCATTCCTGCGGTGTTGTCTCAAGTGGCCGAGCTCGGAGCGCTTTATGGGCAGACCGATACACATAGAGGAGAGGCTGCCTACATCGATTTTTCAAGTCCGAACATCGGAAAGAGCCTTCACGTTGGGCATGCAGGATCTACGATTGTTGGCCATGTACTTTCAAATATCTTTGATGCGGCTGGCTACTCGGTGCTGCGGGTTAACTATATTGGAGATTGGGGGGTCGCTGCAGCCAAGCTCCTTCAAGGTGTTCGAACACAGGGAGACCCGCCAAGAAGTCTATCCCCTGAAGAAGCGCTAGACAGATACTCAACTATCTATTCCACCACTTCTCAGCGCTATAAGGAAGAGGAGGCTCTTCAACAGAGCGTGAATCATGTATTGTTGCAATTACAATCCAGAGACAGTCAGACGCTTGATCTTTTGGACTCCATACGCCGCCGCTCCGTCGACGGTTTGAACGAAATTTATGCCAAGCTCGGTGTATACTTTCATGCCTATGTGGGAGAGAGCTTCTACGAGGAATCTCTTGCAGATACTATAAGCGAATGCCTCGCTCGTGGAATCGCTCAACAAGAGGCGACTGCGTGTCCTGTAGTCGTTGATTTGTGCGATAAAAGGCTGCCATCTTTTGTTCTCGCTAGGGAGGATGGCACCTCGACATACTTGGCACGAGATGTTGCATCCTTGAGGGTACGAAAAGAATTAACCGCTGCTGATATCTCCCTATATGTTGTGGGAAGTGAGCAGAGGCTTCATCTGGCGCAGGTCATTGAAACGGCTACACGGATGGGATACATCGCGCCTGGAGAGGCACACCATGTAGTGATTGGCTTACTCACGAAGTACGGAGAAAAAGTATCGTCACGGGATGGCTCGTCTCTTGCTCTTGAAGGTTTTCTCGCATTTCTTGAGAAGGAAGCGGCAACTGTAATAGCAAGCCGACAGCCAGACATGGCAATTGAGGAGCAACGACGCTTGGCGAGCCAACTAGCGAGGGGCGCTCTATTCTTCACTTTCTCTCAGCGAAATCCCGACAAAGGATTTGAGTTTGATGTCCAGAAGATATTCGCGCTAGATGGGCGAAGCGCGTTATACCTTCAGTATGCGGCCACTCGAGCGGATAGCCTTCTGACGAAAGCAGGTACAGCCAATAAAGAAATTTCAGCTCTCAACTGGGAGGAAGTTTGTCGTCTCATGCCTAAGGCTGCTGAGGAATTGGTGTTTGAAATATCACGACTACCGATAGCAATCGAAAATGCTCTTCAGCTTCGCTCTCCCCATCCGCTCGCAGATAGTGGTTTTCGCCTTGCCCAACGCTTCAACCGATTCTTCAATGAGGTGCAGGTTAAGGGCGCTGAGGGAGATGTTGGGCAGTTTTACCGGCATCTGGTTAAAGCATTCCGGCAGACACTAGGAAATATACTGACCATGATTAACATAGAAGTCCCTGAGCGGATTTAGTAGCCTTTTGTGACCCGCGACCTGGAGGTACCAGGCCATGCAAAGCAGTTAGGTTCCCCATCGCTACTATCAGTCCTAATGGTGAAACTGTCCTGCCAGGTAGCATGAGAACCTCTTTCTTTACGTTCGCTCATCCTGAGTTTTGCACTGGTCAATAGGTGGACTAAGCGTTGACAAGTCAGGCAAGGACCGCACCTCGCCGAAGAGATCAATTTGTTGACGGAAAGCGTCTAGAAGAGCTCTTCTACGTTGGCCGTCTAACATCACCCTCCCTTTGTTGTCATCAACACACCAAGAAAGCACATATTGATCTGGCGCTACTACCAGTTGGTATACTGGATAATGAGCTACAACAATAACGTGCGGCAGAATATTAACCGCAAATCCCGGACGTGCAGGAAGCTTTTCGTCCGCAAGATCTTCGATAATCCCCTCTCGGGGGCCTATGAATCTCTTAAGTGCATCTTTTACGGCCTGCTGGATGTTCATAATGGCACCCCGATACTTAAATCCCACTAGACCGTGAAAGACTATGATGGACAATTCACCGCGAGGGATTTACTTACCAGAACCCTATCATGATTTCGCCTCAAAGTGATCAATCAACATCCTGCGCTGGATAGTAGCAAACAGGACCCCTCCCCTCTCCTTCTTCTCGAGGTAAAAGCGCTGGTTAAACGACAGCGCATTATCAAAGGCCTCCCTCTCAAAGCTCACTTTCTCTTCCTCACTGAGAGCAGCCCAAAATGTATCGAACTCCTGCTCTAGTTCAGACGGCTTCTCAGGAGCCTTAGCTTCAGGCTGAACTGCTGGCTCCTGCTTGCGCGTAGGCTTTACAGCGAGTCCAGCTGAGACAACGCGAAGTTCAGACTTAGCCTCCTCTTTGCTCTTTAGAAAGCCGCTCGGTGGCGAGTAATCATCCTGGATAGCAGTCACAAGAAACCCTGCGGGGTTGCTCGAGCAGCGCTTATCCCCTCGCTGCATCATCCAATCGAAGATAGCTATCTTGCTAGCGATGCGATTTGCCTCATAGCTCCTCACAAGCTTTGACGCTTTCGCTGGAGAGACCCCCCTGGCCTTTAGCTGCTCAAAGGCCGCGTCCTGCTCTGTAGACAACAGGAGCTTCGCTTCAGAGGCTCCCCTATCGAAAACCACTTTCCAGTTACCCTTGGTGACCTTTATGAAGCGCTCTTCCTTTGGAAGCGGCTTAATAAAGCCCATCCCTTCAAGCTCTAAGAGAGGCTTAGAGAACAAGCGCTTTACTTCAGCCACAGGCGTCGTGCGCGATATGCCGACGTGCTCATAGGCGAAGCGCAACAGGTCATACTCAAGGCGTGCCCTGCGATAGAAGTGCTTGTCGAGGAATCGGTACATACGCTTTGAGATAGCGCTCTTTAGTTGCTTGTAGATGTCTAAGTCGATCTCTTTAAGGTTACCGGCCTTAAAGCTTCTAAAGACGATATCGTTCCACACGAAGTGAGAGCGGCCAGCGTTTTCGTCTCCTGGGTTAAGGCTCTTTTTGTTCGCGCGGCGCTCCTTGTCGTACACCGTCACTGAGTCCAGTAAGTGAAAGCTCTCGTTGACCCAGCACTGCTCTTCCTTGGACCACCACGCCTTGTCGTAAAAGAGCGTAATGCTCACCCAGCGCTTGAGGGACTCATCGATGCGCCTGTAGCTCTTCGCTGAGTCGTTCCACCCCAAAAGCTTAATGAGCTCGTACGAAGAGAAGTACACGGTGCGACTTGCAAAGCGCTGCTTGTCGGTAAGCTGGATGAGCCCAAGGATAACCTCCTCGTCTAAGGCGGTAGGAAGCCCATACATGTCAGAGGCAGCGATGGTTAACTTGCGAGTGATGTGCTGGCCAATGCTCTGGTCGAAGATGGTGTCGTGAAACTCTAGCTTCTTCTGCCCATCGGGAACTCGGTCAGCAAGGCTCGCAAGAGGAAACTCCGCAAAGTTCAGTTCGTCCTTGAAGCGCTCAGCATGGTTCGACGGTGAGAACTCGTCACTGCCCTCGGGTAGAGAGGACACGATCTCAAAGAGAGGCTCGGTCTGTTTTGCATGGTTTGAGTTGGTCATACCCTGTGGCTCCTTGAAGACACGCTCTGTCCTAAACCAAAAAGAGAAAACACCATCACGGCTGCTGATGTATTTTTAATATCAGTTTTAAGGACATCTTTTAGAGATGAGATTGTTTGTGTAATTGAGCACTTAGAAGACCTTTTTGTGGGCCAAAAGACGGTAGTTCTCGTTAATTCGATGGGTAGAGGCACGGTACCCCTGTGGGTCAAGGCACGGTAGCAACATGGGTCAAAGCACGGTAAAAATGTGGGTGGAAGTACGGTATGTGAGTTCAGAAGGTATGAACTTCTTAACTTCTGAAGTGATGAACCTCTGAAATTCCTCATTACCGACCCAGTGAGAGGAGAAAACATGGGTGAAAGCACGGTAGAAACGTGGGTCAAAGCACGGTAGGTGCTCACCAAAACGTGGGCCAAGGGTCGGGGTGGAAGGGTAACCGTAGAGGAGTGCAGGGGGTTGCGTAAGTGCTCTAAATGCCTAGGTAAATAGGTGATTCGTGCCGGGAGAAAGGCACTCCATGTAGCGCTTTTGTGGTTCAAAGCACGGTAAATAGAGCTGAGAAGGCCTCTTTCGCCAAGGCCTCCGAACATGCGTGGCAGCACTGCATATATAGAGGAGTAAGGGGGTCTGTTACCCCGACACAAATCTCCTACCCGCTCCTGGCTGAAGCGGTATGTGGCTTCCCTCTGGCTCTGGAACACCACTGGTTACTCCTTCTCGTTTCCTCATCCACCCGCACTGAGTCGGATAGTCTTGGGGCACAAAACATCCGGTGCCACTCACATTCATACATTTCTCTAAACACAGAAGCTTCAAGTGCTCCTCTGCGTTCACCGCGCTCGATGAGACGTGAGGCCTCCCCTACTCTGCTTCTCGCTTCACTACTGCTTTACCCCTAGGTTCTGCGCTTCACCTTTGCCTTCGTAAGAGCGTAAAGCTCCTCTTCCGTGCGCGGTGCCTCAGTGTCTAAGGGTAAAAGCTCTTCGAGAAAAATCTTGATAGCGACGCGTGTAAGCGTATTGGCGGTAATACGCTCTGTGGGGTCGTTCTTTCTGCGCTGAAGATTAGCAGCGAGTTGGCTCATATGGTCGCGCATCTCTGGACTCATAATCGTGGTGACACGTTCCGTGTACATGTCACTCTTAGGAGCGCTGTGAGATGTGGGTGGCTTCTCCTGCGCCTCTGATGGCCGAGCAGTACGAGGCTCAGGAGTAATCCGTTGCTTAGCGATGGGTGACGGGGTGACTGGGCGAGATACGGGCTGTGGAGTGACAGCACTAGCCTGAGGCGCTCGGGGAGCAAGGTTGACCTCGGGTGCCTTGACCGGCGCTACAGTAGGAGCCGGTTGCTGCGGTGGTGTGACGACAGGCTGCGGCGCCGCTTGCGTGACTGGTGCAGCGGTAGCGATCGGCGTCTTTAGCTCTATCACCGTTTCTTGCTTCGGTGTTGGTAATGGAGGAGCTGCGATTGCCGCAGGTGTCACTGGTGCCGGCTGCGGCAGGTGCGCAGCCGGAGCTGTTTTGGCAAAGCTTGTCCCAAATGGACTGTCTCTCCGAGCGGTTCCCGCTCCCGTTAATCCACCAAAGCCGCCAAGAGATGACAGACCAGCCTTGAGCTCTTCTTCAGTAACGGTTGGTTTAGCCATTTACTGCTACCTCCTCCTGTGTGGCCATCACAGCTTGAGTGGCGGGAGTGCTAGCGGACATACCCAAGCGCTCAAGGAACTCTCGTGCTAACTGAGAGTAGTCTTCAGTGCCCCTACCCTTTGGTGAGTCTTCGTAATCAAAGATCGTCTTTCGCAAGCTCGGTGCTGCTTTGGCCTTCGTGTTCACACGCACCTTGGTCTTAAAGAGCATGTTGCCGAGCTCCTTCTGAAGGGTCGACTCAACCGTACGGCAGATCTTCTCTGATTGAGAGTACATCGTGAGTACGACACCAAGTGGCTTTAGTAGAGGTGCTATCTTCTCCATGCGACCGATTGAGTTGCCAAGGAGCGTGAGCCCCACCATGGGAAGATACTCAGCGCTACAAGGGACGAGAAAATAGTCGCTTGCTACAAGTGAGTTCATCACGACTAAAGAGATCGACGGTGGATTATCAAGGAAGACGATGTCGTATCCTTGAATCTCAGGGGTTCGCTCGATACATCCCTTGAGGATCGCTTCTCGCCCTACTGCGCTTACGAGGCTTATGTCCGCGCCGGCGAAATCCTCAGAGCACGGAATGATATCGAGATTCATCGTTGTTGTGGGAGTGATGAGATGTCCAAGAGTGGTCTCATCCATCAGGGCATCAAAGAGTGTCGCTACCCCGTCCACGAGCGGCACAGGTCCAATGAGGCTGTGAGTCAGATTCTGCTGAGCATCAAGATCAATCACAAGTATGCGCTTCCCCACTCGCGCAAGCGCTGCAGCCAGGTTCACTGTGGTCGTTGTCTTAAGACAGCCGCCTTTGTGATTTACGACGCTAATAATAAGTGGGCTCATAGTCGCCTCCGTGCTTCTTGATCCTGGAGCCAGCTCTCGAGCTCAGTGCGACGAAACCTCCACCTTCCACCAGTAGTGAGACGAAAGGCTGGAATCTCAGCTGTCTCTAAAAGCTTGTAGAGGGTGTTCCTATGAATACCCAAGATCTCGCAGGCCTCAGCAGCCGAGATAATATCGGAGCGGTTTGACGGTGCAGCTTGGACACTTGATAGGGGCGGCTCTGTTCGGAGAGCATTATTGGACATAGTTGGTACCTAGCACTGACAATTTACTCGCGCAACGCATAAAACAGCAGCGAGTTGCACAGTATGGCCTCGGGCAGACCAGAGTTCATGTGTTCTGAATAGTGAAGACCTCGTTTTATCGCAAGAGGAAAAATCAACTCGTCCCCCAGTTTCGACTGAGAGATCTCTGAAGTTCTGAAGGTATGAAGTTCCGAAGGTGTGAAGGGCTGAACATCGGAAGTTCATGCCGTCATAGTTCGTAGGCCGGCTTGAGGCGCTATTGGCGAAAGTTCTGAATATGCGAACTTCTGAAGGTATGAACTTCAGAAGTTTAGAACTTGAGGATTGTAGAAACGCTCTCGCGAGAACAGGCTGAGATTTCGGGCTTCTGAAGGTATGAAGTTCTGAATGTCTGAAGTTCATATCTTTGGTGCCTTTGATAGTTAACGAAAGATCGTTGCTCAAAGGTGTGAACTTATGAACATGCGAAGTTCTGAACTTCATATGTTCTGAACTGCCGACCTTTGGCGGCTTGTTTGTCAGTGGAGAGTGAAGTTCAGAATGTCTGAAGATATGAAGTTCATAAGTTTGGAACTTCATATCTTTGGACCATGGTTGAAGGGCGGAACTCGTGGCTACCAAAGTTCTGAATATATGAACATCTGAAGTTATGAACTTCGGAACTTCTGAACTCTGCGGGCGTGGGCCTGTTGTCTCAGGGCGCGGGTGAAGCTCTGAACTTCTGAACTTCATATGTTCGGAACTTCCTAAGTTCATAGCTTTGTCGGCCTGCTGCTCATTTCCAAGGACATCCCTTGAGGGGATACCTGCGGTAAAGTCTGAAGTTATGAAGTTCAGACCTTCTGATGTTTGGCTATATGTCTTTGGTATCACAACTTTTACCGTCTCGAATTCCACTTACCGTCAGCTTTGGCGAACTGTCCCTTAGCCCCGATCCGCGTAGCAGGCTCGAGCACTTTACCTTTGTCGCAAACAGGGTAGGGGGCGACTGAATGAGGCACGCGAGGTTACTAACCCCTCATTTGGAGAGTAGCTCTTGAGCTAGAGGCCTCGCTCCTGGCTCTCCGTTACCTAAAGGGGGGTCGGATGGACTTCTGAGACTACCGAGGGGTTTAGGAAACAAGTGGCAAGACGCAGAGAAAAGTGTTCCACGGTTTTTGACAGACGATTTTCGTAGTTAATTCTCGAGTTCGGTTTTACGCGTGATTTTGGTAGCTTGCTCGGATCCAAAAAGCGTTTCCTGTTGAAAACTGCAAGGTGTTCCACGGACAACTCTAACTATCCAAAGATCCACATAGGTTGGCAGGGAGGGTGCCTAGCGACTAGCAAAGTGACTAGCCGAAGGAGTGATGAAGTAGCTTCGCCCGCGAATCTCGGCGAAGTCACGTCTACAAGGCCCATGGCCATTTCGAAGACTCTCTTGAGCAAAGTCTATCCGATGCCGGTTGCGGGCGCTCGAATTAACCACTGACCGAATCGACATGTCCGAGGGTGTCATAACCTTTGAGTCACTCAAAAAACGGAAGAGGGGAGTCTATCGCTCGGTGCCTGTTCCTCCAAAGCTTCTCGATGAACTAGAGCTCGTCCACTCGATTCGAGAGACGGAGCGGAACCGAAAGAAGGGAAAGAAGGTTTACTTGTGGGACTGGTCGCGGGCTACCGCGTGGCGTCGAGTCAAAGAAGTGCTCGATGCGGCGGGAGTAGGAGAGGGGCCGGCAGCATCACCCAAAGGGCTGCGCCACGGGTTCGGCGTTGCTGCCGTCTCCGCTGGTATCCCGCTTAATCTACTGCAAAAGTGGTTAGGCCACGCGCAGCTATCTACTACCGCTATCTATGCCGATGCGGTTGGAGCAGAGGAAAAGAATATAGCTTCCAGGATGTGGTGACTCTTTAAGGGAGCTAAACGAGCGTTTAGGTTCTTAACAAGCCGCAAAATCGCTTCATCGGAAATACGCTTTTACGATTCTGCGTTTTTACGATTGCCTGGTAGGGCGATGTGGTAGCCTCAAAGAGGCCTAAGCGAGCTTCAGATCTATTTGATACGCCTGCACTTAGTGCCGCAGGCTCTTCTGAGCCTGCGGACAAGAGATATTTGATCTTGAGCAACTATAAAAAAGTTATGAGCCAGGGTAATGAGCGAAGTGGTAAAAGTTCCATAAGCGTCAATTAACCCTTGGTCTGTTTCTGTTTGTGCGGCAAAGGCACTCCCCACAGTGCGTGCAGGGGTTACCCATTGGTAGGATCCGTCGCCTGTAACATAACACGTTGGTGGCTCTTGATATAAGCTTCTCTCTGCGTCTGTAACATAGCAGCCTGCAGGAACAGGTTCCGCGAATGTCGCGTTAGTGTGCACAACGCTCAGCACAAGTGACGCCATTATAATACGGAATTTACGCATGGACGCCTCTTAAGATGGGTTTATGTTAGGCTAAGAGCCTAGCTAAAAAACACTACCCGATCTAGGGGTATCTGACCCATATATTAAGATTAGGGTATAGTAGCCTCAAAGAGACCTAAGCGAGCTTCCTTGGGGAGGTCGTTGTATTTCCCGCCGGTCTCTTCAAGGTACGGTCTTATATCGGCGATTCAAGACGTTTGTTGCGTGGGTCAGCGGCAGCTCTAGAAACTCGTTAGCCTATCCGTGTGCGCTCACTTGGCAGGTAAAGCGGAAACGCGAACCGGACAATCCAGCTTAATAGTATCAAACCGACCGCCGTCGGTTGCTCGAAGAGGAACAAGCTGCCAAGCGACCACCTTCCCAAGTATATCGGAATCTTTTGAAACAGCTCCGGAAAAGTCAGTTAACGAGAAGGGGCCCAAATTACCGTATTCATCGAGATTATATGAGAATCGATAAGTTGACACCGTGCCCAAATATCGTTGCTCTAGAGTCATTGAATTTCTAGTTGCGCTAGTAACTTTGAGATCGCCCGAATTTGTGCTTGTAGTCTCCACTTTGATAAATCCGTAAGAGCCTAATCCAAATCCTCCCAAGTCCCAGCACTGATTAAGGGTCACAGTTTGCAAACGGCAGTCACCCGCATAGCAGGCTAATTCGACTTCGTGATATCCCTTTCCAATCGCACCATTTTCGGACTGACGATAAGTAACGCGGAGCGTGCCATTTGGGATTTGAGCCTCAGAAGTACCTAAGAAGGTAAACATAAATAGGTAGGTTAGTAGTAAGGTGATTAGTCTCATGTCCTTGAACCTCCTATACACAAACGCAGTCTACGCACGTAGCTCAGTAATTCCATAATCGGTTACATTAGACGAACCGCATGGTCTCTGGTAGTGCGAAGAACTGTTTAATACCAGCAGCATCACCTAAAGGAGGGCTACGCCACGGGCTCGGCGTTTTTGTTACGTGGGTCAGCGCCTAAATCGTGAGCGCGATAGCCCGAGATTGTGTTGCTGTTCTTTCTTCTGCTCGTACTCTCTAGTGCGCGCGTCGAGTTCCTGGGTGTCGATCTCTGGCATCTGTCCGGCCTTCGCTCGAGTCCTCTCTAGCCGTCTTCTCGTCTGAAAGAATCGGTCTTCGCTCTGAAAAAGTGCCATCTAAAGTGCTTACTCAAAAGTTCTGCCAGGGGCCCGCGCCGGAGGAGCCGTCGCACCCTGTCATACCTTTTGACGCACTTTAGAAGTCACTTTCCGCTCAGGTACAGCTCTCTTCTTTGGTTAAGGTCTTCCGCTTCGCTCCAGGCAGACAAGGCCATTTTATCCTTTCGGAATGTGGCGGGGGGTCAGCGGGAGTGAACCCCCCGCCACCTCCCGAAAGCGATGTTTTTTACATCACTAACGGGACAAGGCGGCCTTAAACCAAAAGAAAGGAGCTTTGACACGATGAGCATCACGAAGATCGAACAACAATCCTTAAACATTCCAGCTAAGGGAACGAGCGAGATCGATCTCTCGCTTCACACCTTTACCAGCTCAGACGAAAACCTCATGAGCCTTCTTGAGAGCTTCATGAAGCTGCAGGTTGATCTTGAGTTCTTAGAGATTCGATTCCGAGAGCTTCAACAACAGATCACAAGCTTCATCCTTCGGTGACGTGGCTCCTCTTGTGGCCTCCCCCCCTCAAGGAGGAGGCCATAAGGCCCTTGCACGAAACTAATGCTCAAAAACCAAATTTCAATCGAAAGGCTACGCATCATGGAAACAACTATCGTAAGAGAAGTCACTGTTAACTATCGAAGCTCTGTAGCGATGTCGGAAACCCTCTCGGGGCCGGCAGCCGTGGCAGCGATTTTCCGTCAGATCCTTCCCGACAATTCACGTGAGCATCTGATGGCGCTTTACCTAAATGGTGTCCACCAGCCGATCGCCTACTCGATAGTCTCTACGGGTACGGCAACCTCAAGCGCTGCGCACCCTCGAGAACTCTTTCAGCCAGCCTTGTTAGTGGGGGCAGTTGCTTTGCTCATCGGACATAATCATCCATCGGGGAGTCTCGAGCCGAGTAAAGAGGATCGGACCGTCACGCGCCGCATCAAGGAGGTGTCAGAGCTTATCGGGATCAAACTGCTCGACCACGTTATCGTGACCGATGAAGGCTACATGTCATTTAGTGACAGGGGCGAGCTGTAGGAAAGAAACAGGTTAGGGGACCCCGTGTGAGGTCCTCTACTACAGATAGGGAGAAGGCAGAAACTGTCCTCGCTCTATGAAGTGCCCACTACAGCGCTTACTCAAAAGTTCTGCCAGGGGCCCGCGCCGGTGAAACCGTCGCACCCTGTCATACCTTTTGACGCGCTGTAGCAGGCACTTCCCGCTCGGGGCTCCTTGTTTGGCAGCGGTCTTTCGCTGCGCTCCAGTCGTAGCAGCCTTTTATCTCCACTTGGAAAGTGGCGGGGGGTCAGCGGGAGTGAACCCCCCGCCACCTTCCAAGTTCGTTGGTTTTGTTTTCTTCGGTGGGTTAGAGACGGTTTGCTTGAGGGTGGCGGGGCTTTTTCTTTTAACAGGAGGGCTCCCTATGAACGTCTTTCAGAGTGTAACTCAAACCATCGTCGAGAAACTAAGTGAGGGTGTGATCCCTTGGCGTAAAACCTGGGCGGGAGGTCTTCCCGCTAGCTACCGCTCGAGAAAGGAGTACCGAGGGATAAACATCATCCTGTTAGGCCTTCAGGATTTTACCTCTCGGTACTGGGTAACGTTCAAGGAAGCGCAGCGCCTAGGCGGCTTTGTGTCCAAGGGCTCAAAGAGTGCAAAGGTCATCTACTGGCACTGGAGGACAGAGGAGGAGCGCGCGCAGTTAAAGGCTTCCGGTAAGTGTGAGGCTCCAGCACCCTGTTTCCCCTTCATCTCATCGGTGTTTAACCTCGAGCAGACTGAAGGGTTAGAGATTCCAGAGGATGACATTCACGTGGAGCGGAAGGTAAAACTGGCCGCTGCTGAGGAGTTCTTAAGCCACCTGAAAGGGGGGCCGCAGGTGACCCACGGACTTTCGTTTGCTCCGTGCTACCAGCCGCTTGTGGACGTCATCCAGATGCCGCACCTCTCCCAGTTCTGTAGCGCTGAGCACTACTACTCAACGCTTTTTCATGAGCTTGTGCACAGCACAGGGCACTCCTCACGGCTTAACCGCGAGCTGGCCTCAAGTCGTAACGTGCTCGCCTATAGCTACGAAGAGCTTGTGGCAGAGCTTGGAGCAGCTTTCCTGTGTGCCATCACAGGCATTGAGAATCAAAGAACCGTAGCCGACCACGCTGCATACATCGACGGGTGGAAGCGCTTTCTGTCGAGTGACTCAAGCGCCTTTCTTCGTGCTGCAGGTGACGCACAGCGCGCTGTAGACCTCTTGCGAGGGGGAGCGCTCGAGCACAAGGAGAAGGAGGAGGAGGCAGAGGCGGCCTAGGGGGGCCGTTTGTAAAAGGTGGGGAGAGCGGACTCTCCCCGCTGGGTTTTCCAGCTAGTGAAGTCAGATTCGGGAGAGGCTACGGAAGCGAGCGAGGCAGATACGGGAGAACTTAGCGGAACAGGTAGCGTAGGCGATCACAAGGCTTCTATAGAGAGAGAATGTCCAACAAAGGCGTATGCGCTGGATATTATTATTAATATTTGTCTAAACAAGTAAGGCGCATGTGGTAGGGGGATTTATACAGGTTTTAGCAGAAAAGATTTTAATTGACCCATAGGTACGTAATAGCGTACGCTTTTGTTATGGATAG
Organism: Bdellovibrionota bacterium; assembly: GCA_044351795.1. GTDB lineage: Bacteria > Bdellovibrionota_C > UBA2361 > UBA2361 > OMII01 > OMII01. The sequence goes on from JBILFA010000004.1 coordinate 48,987, forward strand.
CACTTCTGCCACCAAGGCCCGGGCCTCCTTGTACAAACTCATAGATGAAGTTGGGGAGTCTGAGCGTCCTGTGCTCATCACGGGAAAGAGAAAGAACGCGGTGCTCATCTCTGAAGAGTCATGGAATGCAATTCAGGAAACTCTTTACCTTGTGTCTATTCCGGGGATGAGAGACTCGATACGGGAAGGTCTAGCGACTCCTGTGGAAGATTGCAGTGATGAGGTCGAGTGGTAGAGGCCCAGTGGAAGCTGGTATTTACCAAACAGGCTCAGAAGGACGCTAAGAAACTTTCCTCTTCAGGCCTCCAAGACAAGGCGCAAAAGTTACTAGCAATCCTCAAAGCCAATCCGTATCAGAATCCTCCCCCATACGAAAAATTGGTTGGAGATCTGGAAGGTGCCTATTCAAGGCGCATCAACATTCAGCACCGGTTAGTGTACGAAGTGGTCTTAGAAGGCAAGCTCGTGAAGGTGATTCGTATGTGGACGCATTACGAGTAGTTCACTTCGTCTACCTTCTTTGCTGCCCGCTCCTTAGCAGAGAATAGCGGCGCAAGAACCGCGAGGGGTAAAACGCGGATTATCTCAGCTAGGAAAGCCAAGCGTAAGGAGAGGAGGGGTTACTATGAGCGTCTCAAAGAAACGATTGAAGGAGCTTAGAGCGATTAAGGGCTCTGCTATCGACACCTCAGATATACCGGAGCTCGATGAAAGCTTCTGGAAGAAGGCAAAGGTTCACGTACCCAAGGCTAAGATAGCGATCTCGATTAGGCTCGATGCGGAGGTGCTCGACTGGTTTCGCTCCCAGGGAAAGGGGTACCAATCCATCATGAACGCAGTCTTGAAATCCTTTGTAGAGGCACGCAAAGGACGTTCCTAAGAGGCGTCCCTATCTAGACAGCCGCGCGCTCTCTTTTCAATTTCGTAAGCCCCTGGATGGGTCCGCCAGGATGAGCGAGGAAACGAGCTCCATGAGCGCTGTATTTGAAGCCTTTAGGTAGTGGATCTCTGCCTGCTGCTCCTCGAGTCTAGTTGCTTGCTCGGCCATGACCTCTTCATAGAGCGTGATGACATCGGCTGCCGTTGTCAGGGTCTCATTGAGGATGTCTCCTCCGCATCGGGGCAGTGGCCGTTGTCTTCTCATACTCTCTCTCTCCTTGCATAGCGGTTACTGGATAATCGCCACTTACAGAGAAATGTTGCGTCCTAGAGTGGTTTCTTTTCACGTAAGACCCTTGCTGGGGCTTACGTTCTTGGAATGCCTCATTCAGGAGCCCCTGGGAGGGTCTCTTTGAAAAGCTATGAAGCCTTGATGCAAGAATCCAGAACCGGCGTATGGTTTTACCAGGGAGAAAGGCAACCCTTCGAAACGCTAAGCAATTCAGCAGGTCAGGGCACCTTTTAAGGGTACTTCTCAAGACAAATGAAATGGTACGCCGTGCATGGTCGTGTTTTCTTGATGAATTGTATGGGTCAATAAGCTACATTGCTCGACGATAAGCTTTGCGCTGGTGTTTCTTTTAGTGTCGCGCACGGAATCTTAGGTCAATCAATCGTTAGCGTGGTTTTTGAAACGTTTTGATTCAGCTAAGGGAGTGTAGAGATGCAAAACGGGAAAAACCGACTCGTTGTCTTAGTTGCTTGTGCAGCATTTTTGGTGACTACTCTGGGCGGCGAGACCCCGACAGCTGCAGCGCAAACTGAGCCTGTGAAGGTAGTTACCGGGCGTTACATCATAACGCGCAAATCCACGAGCACCGCTCGCGCCGCCACTGCCACACGCAACTATGTCACCCAACGTTCGACGGGGTACTTCGATGTGGTCGTCCCGAAATCAAGTCGGGTGAGTGTGCAATCTGTAGCCAATCAGACCGAGACGCTCAATTGGTCCAAGGTCGCTCAAGATTGTCGGGCGATCGAGCAGGATCCGACCGTTGCCTCGTGTGAGCCGGATGTGCTCGTTCCGCTTCAAGCGATTCCTAACGACGCAAGCTTTGGAGAGTTGTGGGGGTTCCATGATCCCGTAAACGATGTCGACGTGGACGCCCCTCGAGCATGGGATCGAGGCACGGGATCAGCATCAGTACTGGTTGGAGTGATCGACTCAGGTATTTACTATGAGCATCCGGATTTATCTCCAAACATTTGGAATCATCCGGCAGAGCCAGTGGACGGTGTCGATAACGACGGCAATGGGTACGTCGATGATGTCCGGGGCATCAACGGTCACTTTGGAGACAACGATCCTATCGATTGTAGCGGACACGGTACGCACGTAGCGGGGATTATCGGTGCCAAGGGAAATAACGGGATAGGTGTCACGGGCGTCAACTGGAGCTCGAGTATTGTCAGCGTCTCAGCTCGCTACGACTGTAGCGGTTATTTATCCTCGGCAGGGATCATAGCCGGATACGACTATTTCTACGATCTGAAGGTGCGAGGGTATAATGTTCGTGTGGTCAACGCATCCTTCGGAGGAGTGGTGTACTCGCAAGCCGCATACGATGCAATCGCACGATTACATGCGGTAGGAGTGCTCCTGGTAGCAGCAGCAGGTAATGAAGAGAATAACAACTCGGCTAATCCTTCATATCCGGCGTCTTATGACCTTCCAAACGTGATCGCAGTAGCGGCGACGAACAAGAATTTAGCACTGGCGAGTTACTCTAACTACGGCGCAAATGTGCATATCGCTGCGCCGGGTGGAGAGCCTGCTGATCCACAGGGCAAAATACTAAGTACCTATTCGCCACTGGCGGAGGGGGAAAAGTGGTATAAAGGTTTAGCAGGAACCTCTATGGCTGCTCCAATAGTGGCGGGGGCGATTGCACTTGTGGCATCTCAGGCGCCGCAGCTCTCAGGCGTGCAGCTCAAGGAGATCATGTTTACTTCGGCCTTTAAACTCTCGCACCTTGAAGGGGTGGTTGCGGGGGGGCGATTCCTCAATTTAGGGAGTATGGCGGAGTTGGCAGCTCAACCGAGTGATCAGTGTCCCAGTGATCCCGACAAGACTACACCTGGGGAGTGTGGCTGCGGCGTAGCCGATACCGACTCAGATGGGGATGGGGTAGCCAATTGTAAGGACTCTTGCCCAAGTGATCTAGGCAAAACATCCCCGGGAGCATGCGGTTGTGGCGTAACCGATACCGATTCAGATGGGGATGGGGTAGCCAATTGTAAGGACTCTTGTCCAAATGATAGTGGCAAGACATCGCTTGGGGCATGCGGTTGTGGAGTCGCCGATACGGACTCAGACGGAGATGGGACCCCTAATTGCCAGGACTCTTGTCCAAGTGATGGAGGTAAGACAACTCCTGGGGCGTGCGGGTGCGGAATCGCGGATACCGATGTTAACGGTAATGGGAAGATCGACTGCCTCGACACGGGTCTTACGTCTATCGTACCTCAGAAGCCCCAACTTACTGTCCGTGGGAGAAATGTGTTCATCTCCATGGCGCCCAGCACAGGGGTCAACTATTACTTGCAGATTAGCTTGATCCCCACATGGGAAACCGGGAAGAAGCGACAGACGAAAATTTATGTGGTGAGCTCTCCGGTAGTGAAAATGCCCAAGCCACCGCGAAGGTGGGGCGTACGAGTGCGCTATGCGTACCTGGCTAAAGGAAGTGACAGAGACTTCTCATACTGGAGCCACTTTACCAATCAAACTATGCGCTGATGTGGTTGGGGGAGTAGCTCGACTTGCGTAGACGTCGTTCTCGAAAATAATGGAGTGCTTGAACGCTGCTCGAGCCGTAAGGAGGGCCGCCGAAAGTGCTCCTCTGAGTATGCCACGGAGTGGCAGAGGTAGCCTAAGGCACGACTTTTGGAAGCTTAGCAAAGCGGCAAAAATACCGGCAATAACTTCGGTGTTTAATGGACTAACATATTGATGTCACCTATCAAGTAGGAGTTTCTGAAGCGGCACAAGCCAGCACCCCACTACAGATCCCCTTCGCAGCCGACAAGAGCGGTGACCCATGTGGGTATTTATTGATACCTTTATTGCCAAATGTCATATGTTACCCACATGGTAAAATCCCCTAAATCCTCAACCAATCAGCAAGCTGCCATACGCAAGCTATCCCAGATAGCAACCTTTACCCTTAAGGATGCAGCCCTTGCCGGGATTCCGAGAACAACCGTTGCCCGGTTGGTAGACAGGGGCGTCTTCACGAAATTTGCTCTGGTCTCTACTCTGTTGCTGAGTCTGAGCCGCTCGGAGAGGCTGCTGATTTTCCCGTGGCCTGCAAACGGTTTGGGCCTCGCAGTGTAATCGGCGGACACACTGCCTTGTTTCAGTACGGGCTTGTCGAGGAGGTCCCAACGCAAATTTGGGTGCTCGTACCCCCGACAGTCCGGACCTCAAGTCCTCGCTACCGTCTTATTAGAACCAAGCGCAATCTGGCCGAAGGGGGGCTCTCAAAGGAGGGGTATCGAATTACCTCGATCGAGCGAACACTACTCGACGCTCTCGTATTCGCCTCTAAACTCGGTGAGCGAATCGCAATAACCGCCACCATTAAAGCCCTTAGACAGAAGGACACCTCGGAGAAGAAGCTCTATAACCTGGCGAAACAGATGGGGGAGCTTTCGATACTGGATCGATACTGGCAGTCGGTTCTTGCAGGGGTGTCTCAGTGACAACAGACCCAAAGCAGCGTTCAATTATGAAGCGCTTGAGCAACGTCAGTAAGGAACGTGGTGCGGCGTACCAGTTCGTTCTGACCGAGTTTCTCATCGAGCGGATGGTTGTTCGATTGGCGAGCTCCGCAAGCCTCGCGAAAGTCTTTGTATTCAAAGGCGGATACGTGGGGCAGCGGGCCTATGGTTCCCCTCGATACACCGTCGATCTCGACGCCCTCCTCCGACGGGGCAACCCGATAGCGATAGAGCAGGAGGTCATCTCGACACTTGAAATGGATTCCCAAGATGGAACTTGGTACCGTTTCGAGAAGAAAGTTGATCTGACAACGCAAGGCGAGTACCCCGGTATCCGGTACGCCTTTCGGGCTGGAATAGGCACACCCCTGCAAGATCTTCGCCGAGCACAGCTTCTTAACTTCGATATCGGGGTCGGTGACGCCGTTGATCCGATCGAGAGTACCCTACAACCCATCCTCGATAGGGAGTCGGTGAGCTGGCTTGTGTACCCGCGAGAAGTAATTATCGCAGAGAAGCTCCATTCCTTCCTTTCACGACCGTTAGAAAACTCCCGGTCAAAGGATCTTTTCGACCTGCAGTTTCATCTTCCAAAGGCTGACGCTTCCGGCGTTGTCGAGTCCACACGCCGGACGTTCAAAGCACGAGGCGACGACGTCCCCCAGAACGTGGCCGAGGCTTTTTCTGAGCTCCGAACAGACACCCTGAGAAGGGGATGGGTCTCGGCCGTCTTCGGATTACCCAACGCTCCATCATTGGATGAATAGTTCGAAGCGGTCGTAGAGGAGCTCCGCCGGATATTCACATAGCTGAGAGGGTTCGACCGGCTCCCTCCCTGCTTGAGAGGTCTTCGTCTTTTTCGAAATCACGAATTCTGCCCTGTTTTACAGCGAGTCGTTTTGGATTCGCAGCTGCCTTATGAACCATGCGGTACGTTTGCCTAGGGACCGAATTCCCGCCTCATAGATCTCGATGGTCTCGCTAGCCATCTTCAAGGTATCGCATGGTTCACCGGTATTCGGTTCATGGGCCATGGAGGACGCCTGCTTCATGTAAGCAAGAGAGGATCTGCAATCACCGCCAAAAGTTGCCTCCTGGATCGAAAAAACTCCCTAAGCCCCAGATTGGGGCCTCCCGTGGAAGGCGCCTCATTCATGTGCCCCTAGGAGGGTCTCTTAAAAGAGCTAAGAAGACTCTACGCAAGCATTCAGAAAAGTAGCGTGCTTTACGGGATAAAGAGGGTCCTCATGGAAAACCAAGTGGTTCAAGAGCAACAGCGGGAGAGAGAAAAGGTAGAGGGCATGGAGGTTCAGTGTTCATCGGGACTCAAAGCCAAGAGGACTAAGGTCATCCGAATTGTACTCTCAGCACCTAAGGACCTCTTTTCTCTCACAGAGGCTCTCTCACGGCGGGGAAACTATCCACACCTTGAAGAGTTTCTTGCACGACGAGCACGAGAGAGCCTTGAAGAGTACTTAAGCCAGGCAGATGAGATGGTGAGTCGCGCCTCCTCCCTTGCTAAGAGCGCCCCCCGGAAAGGCTAGCCAGACTTTCATCCCACTCACCGTCTTTGTAGCTCTCGGTCGAACAGGAAAACAGGAACAAGAGGAGGAAGAAAGAGAAAGAGAGAGGAGAAGTACAGTTAAAAGTCACGTAGCAAGATAAAGGCATAGGGTCTATGGCTGATGTATGTGTCCGAAGAGACTCGTAAAAGGTGAGACCCATGGACGAAAAAAGAGCCCCAGAAGAGACCCACCTAGAGGTAGCGAGCAACAGAGATGAGATCAACCCGCAAACCGCTGGAACCCCACATCGATCGGTCCGAGGATTTCGAGCCGCGTTTGCCCTCAAGCATGCGTCGTGAACGCTCCGGGGTCATCGGGCGCCTTAAGTTCCTTCGACAGCGAGCACTCGGTGCCACTGGTGCAGGGAAGACAAAAGCCAGCCGCGGGGCCAAAGCCGGGCGCGGAAGGCTACGAGCCCCTAAGACCTTCAAGCAGCGGGTGGTCTTCAAAGCGCGAGTAGTGAAGGGAAAAGGTAAAGCAGCGATTCACAAAATGCGCGATCACCTCAGTTACCTCTCTCGCTCCGGTACCGCCTTAAACGGTGAGCGGCCCGAGTTTTTCGGCAAAGAGGGGGCGCTTACTCGCGAGGAACTCTCGCAGCAAGCGCGCACCTGGGAGAACGATGGGCACCACTTTCGGTTCATTATCTCTCCCGAAAGAGGAGCAGAAATTGAGCTCGAGCAGTACATAAGGGACGTTCTAAAAACGATGGAAGGTGATTTAAAGACGCGTCTTGAGTGGTACGCAGTGTGTCATTACAACACCGATAACCCGCATGCTCACGTTGTGCTTCGAGGAGTTGATGATAAGGGGCAGCTTCTCATTTTAGACCGAGACTACTTAAGTCACGGCATTCGCCACATCTTAGAACACGAAGCTACGTTACGGCTTGGGGACCGAACCCTTGGGGCTGTTGAGCAAGGTATAGAGCGCTGTCTCTCAGAAGAGCGCTTTACCTTCCTCGACAAGCAGCTTCTTCGCGAGCAAGAGAGGTCTCCGGCGCGCTGCGTAGAGGTGAAAGCTTTAGGCATAAGAGCTCGAGAGTGGGAGAAGAAAGGACGGCTCAATCATCTTAAGCGCCTCGCCTTCCTTGAATCAAAGGGACTAGCTCACGAGGTTAAGGCAGGTGTCTGGAAGCTTAACGACAACCTTGAAGAGGTTCTTAGAGATCTCGCGCACACGCGGCGCGTGGAAAAACTCGTTGCCCCTCACCTTCGCGGTACTGAGGCCAGAAAACAACAACTCGTCATTCACCGAGAGAAGCACCCGCTAGCAGCAGAGGTTTTAGGGCTCGTTATAGCCAAGGAGCTAGTGGATGAGTTGCACGATAAACGCTTTGTTCTTCTGGACGGAAGTGATGGGAGGACCCACTTTATTCCGCTTGGAAATTTCTCAGAGCCGCTTGGTTTTGAGTGCCGTCCGGGTCAGCTCGTTACGGTAGCACCACCCAAGGCGTCTCCAGTGCGGGCTGAGGAGGTCATCGTAGCGTTCCTTAATAACCAGCCTGGAGAGTTTTCGCTCACGCGCTTCTCGCAGCACGTAACTCAAGCTGAGAAAGCAAAGACCTGGAAGCTTCCTGAGGGTCTTACCGTAGAGCACTACGTTCAGATGTTTGCCACTCGCTGCGAAACACTTTCGCGCGCAGGGATCCTACGAGAGCTTGGCCCTGATCGGTGGGAGGTTCCTCTGGACGTCGTAGAGAGAGCCAGAGAGTACGATGAAGGGCGCCCCAAAAACCTCCGTACGACCATAAAGACGCACACCTTTCGGCCTCTATCGGAGGAGGTCTCTACCGTGGGTGCCTCATGGCTAGACCTTATTCTAGGCGAGGCGAGGGAGAAGCCTTCTCTACGAGGCTCGCTTGCTCTTCAGGTGGAGCGAGCGATAGCTCGGCGAGCAGAGGTTCTGCAAGAGAGGCGGGTCGATATCAGTTCTGGGACCTTTAAGCAGCTCCTGTCGCGTGAGGAGCAGCGCCTGGTAAGAAAATTAGAGCACCGACTCGGTCAACAACGAAGCCTTAAGGTCGGCGAGGAGGTATCGGGAAAGGTCGTTGGCTACGAGCTCATGGGAGATGGCCACCGGATGATAGTCAGGGTGGAAAACGGCTTTGTCATTCGGAAGGTTTCAGGGAAAGAGCCACAACTGGCCTACGGGACCGAGGTGACCCTGCAGCGCGTAGCAGTGGCTAGTCGTGGTCGAGAGCGGAATTTCATCAGCATGAAACGTCAAGACACAGGGTCAAATCGAGGACGTTCGCGGTAGCGGAACTAACGAAGAGGTAGCTCGGTATGAGTAAGCAACAACAGGTATTAGGGAAGCTTCTATCGCTTGTGCTCTTTGTAGGGTGTGCTTTAGGGGGCATGTTCGCGGGAACTCAAACAGTCGCAGCACACCACGCCTACAATAGTAGGCTACTTGGAGCGCCACTCTTCTGGCTCCAGGATACAGCAATCTATGCCCCCTGGAGGGGCCTTCAGTGGGGGAGCTCGCTTAGCATACATAAAGAGAGCGCTCAGTTTGGATACATGCTGACCCTTATAGGTGTGGGCCTTGGCTTAGTGCTTGGACTTGCAGCACGCTACTTCGTGGGAGGCTCGGCCACCCCAGCCAGAAGCAACATTTACGGTGATGCCGCTTTCGCCACGCAGAAGGAGATTAAACAGATGGGGCTCCTCGGTCAGGGTAGGGGCGTATTTCTAGGGAAGACAGCCAAGGGCGAGTACCTCCGTCACAACGGTCCAGAGCACTATGCCATTATTGCTCCAACCCGAAGTGGTAAGGGAGCCGGTATCGTCGTACCGACGCTACTTACCTGGAGGGATTCGTGCATCGTTTACGATCTGAAAGAAGAGAACTTTCAGCGGACCGCCGGCGAGCGAAGTCAATTCAGCGATATCCTCTATTTTAATCCAAATAGCCGAGCCACTACGCGCTTTAATCCGCTCTTGGAGATTCGTCGCGGAGACTTTGAGGTCCGAGATGCTCAGAATATCGCCAACATGATCATTGAGCCCGACCGACCTGGTTCTCACGACCACTGGATTAGAACAGGTAACTCACTCCTAACGGCAGCTATTTTGCACGTACTCTATGCAGCCCCTGAGAAGGAGAAAAACTTAGCTGGAGTGGCTGCACTCCTTTCCCGACCAGACAAAACCCTCACACAAACCCTTGAGGAGATGCTCCACACGAAGCACATGAAGGATGAAAGCGGCAGGCCTACGAAACCACACCCAGGAGTTGTTCAGGCAGTGCGAGATGTCTTAAACAAATCAGGAGATGATAGATCAAGCGTTGTCTCCACCGTGATGGGGTACTTAGCTCTCTACCGAGACCCGCTCCTTGCCAAGGCCACTGAAGCAAGTGACTTCTCGGTACAGGACCTTGTAAACGGCGATCGTCCTAAGTCGCTCTACATGGTGATTCCTGCAGGAGACATCGATCGCTTACGTCCTGTGATTCGTCTGATAGTGAATCTCATCTGCCGACGCCTTACGGAGCAGGCGGTAAAGGGTGAGAAAAGAGACCAAGAACACAAACATAAGCTCCTTCTTATGCTCGATGAGTTTCCAGCGCTTGGACGGCTTGAGTTCTTCGAGAGCGCTCTTGGATTTCTGGCAGGATACGGACTCAAAGCGATGCTCGTCGCCCAGTCACTTGCTCAACTGAAGCAGGTCTATGGGGAGAGGTCCTCAATATTGGACAACACCCATGTGCGAGTGTTCTTCCGCCCCGAAACCATCGAGACTGCCGAGTACATCTCAAAGACCCTCGGCCAGACAACGATCTCCTATAAGACCCGCAGTGAGAGCGGAAAGAAGGGTAGCCCGTGGTTTTCAAGTATCAATGACTCGGTTCATTACAGCTCACGCCAGCTCCTCACACCACGGGAGGTGATGGAGCTCCCTGATGATGAGGCTTTCGTCTTAGTTGGAGGCGGGAGACCCATTAGGGCAAAGAAGATTAGGTATTTCGATGACGGCTCCTTTATTCCGCTACTTACTAAAGCACACTACCCAGGGAGCAAACAGCACGGGCGCTACACTTCACCGTGGGCCGGAGAGACTTGTTCTCCCGAAAGTAACAAGCAACCGACCTTTACCGCGAAAGCCCTGGATGAGGACCCTTTTACTGCGCCCGGCTGGAGCCCCGACGCCCCAGTCTATGATGAGCCTACTCAAGGAGCTGCTCCTCGAGGACCAGGGGAGACTAGAGGTGGTGGTTACGGTTCAAACCGCTCGACTCGTAAGGTAGTGCTCATGCACCCCTACCGACGTATGCGGGAGGAAGAGAAACAAAAGGAGAAACGAACGTTTTCGTACACAGATGATGCCCAAAGTGAGCTTGAGGAGGAACTAGCATGAGTGGCCACAAGGATTTTCATATTCGAATCCCTACAGAGGTTCACAACCGATTAAAACTCATCGCCGCTGAGCGAGGAATCGCCCAGAGGTCGATTATGGTTTCGGCCATCAAGGAGTTTATCGGTCTCGATGACGACAAAGAGCAGGAGAAGCAATTAGCCGAGCAGTCACGTCGCGATATCTATGAACTTAAGCTTCAAGTGTCGTCTCTTCGAGAGGATATAGAAATCATCGGAGAGCTCTTATCGTTCTATATCTACCACTGGATAGGCTACACCCCGCGACTCTCTAAGGAGGAGCGGGCAGGGCTTGCAGTAGAGGCAAAGGAGCGCCACGAGCGATTCATGACCCTCTTCGCCAGAAAGCTAAGCGGTGGAGAACTGTCGTTGGGAGCACTCCTTGCCAAGGGGGTAAGTCGGGATGATTCAGACCCACAAATTCAGGAATCAGACCACCGAAGTGACACTGTCCGGCATCCAGTAGGAGGAGCACCGTAGCCACACTCCGAGGTAGGCGAGGAGAGCAGTAAGAGATAATGAGGCGATTTTAACGATGAAAGGAGACAAACCTATGGAAGACAAACTTGGATGGAAAGCTATTCAGAACTCTATGGCCATTTCCGGGTACGAGATCAGTGATGAGGACCTCGCGCTCATGACAGCTCACTATGAGGCTAAGAACATGGATGAACTGGCCCTTAAGATAGTCCAGATAACTCAGGAGACCGGTCGCCCGATGCTTGATGTTGCCAAGGAAGTTTTAGGCGGAGTCGTGGAGGGATACCAAAAATGAGTGAGCTAGGAGAGCGAAGTTTTCACGACTGGCCTCACGTTAAAAGCTTAGGGGTGTTCCCCGATGTGGATAAGAGGGCCTACGTGTTCCGCACATGCCTTGGCGTTAAAATGGCAGAAAGTGCGCTCACTAATTCAAAGCAAATCATTCCAACTGAGGATACCATAAAGGGTTTGCACTACATGGCCTTTGGTACGGTTCATCCGTGGGCAGGTCAGTACCGAAAGCTCGGACAGGAGGTACCGGCTCACGGTCTTGAGTTCTCACGATCAAAGGAGGTTGCAGGAGCTATGGTCGCCCTGCGCAAGGAGATGTTAAGGAGCCCGCTCGAGGGAACAAAGCAGTACATGGCAGAGGCGCTTGGCTTCTACCACGCAACAGCCCTAGCTATTCATCCCTTCGTGGATGGTAACGGACGAACCTTTAGAGCGATCCTCGATCAACAAGCTAAAGCACTACTGGGACATACCGTGACTCACAATTTGTCGAGGCAAGAGTACACTCAAGCGCTTCAGGAAGCGCAGCTTTATGGGCACCTTAAGCCACTGGCGAATATAATCCAGCGCGGTTCTCATAACCATTGGCTCGGTGTGCATCCAGACACGCTTAAGCTACCGATGAATGAGGCTTCGCGCTCCTATGCCTTAGACAGAGCCGAGCGCGAGAGAGCAGTCGATGGGCCATCGCGGGGACGGAAACGGTAGTGTGCTAGGTAAAGCTTCCATCGCCACACACATTTCCCAAGAACACGAAGAGGGGACGTGTGTGGCCTAGAGAGGTAGGCCTCGAACAGCGAGAGGCCTTCATGATCACCTCTCCTTATACATGCCGTGAGTCCAAGACAGAGAGCCTTCTCGCCTGCCTCATTCAGGTGTCCATTCCCACCTCAGTTCTTTAGGTCATAGTTGAACCACATACCACCAGTTTTGCGGGGGAACTATGTCCACATACGAGGTTACACTTATTCTAGAGGCTCTAGCGAAGGTTTACTCATGCCACGAATTAGCGTCGGGTCTTCCCGTCATACGATCCCTTGTTAAGCACTTGAAGCTTGACCCAGAGCAAGCAGAGGCAGTTGTTGAAGGGGCGCTCCAACTAAAGCAAGCCAGGGCGCACATGAGAGAGCTCTCACCCTGTGAAATCTATGTTCAATAGGAGCGCGAAAGTATCGTGACTGCTACAACACGCCTCTCGGAACTCCTCATTAGCGCTCTTGGCTCCGGCATAGCGGCGCTCCTCCAAGACGAAGGAATTAGCGAAATCAGGCTAAACTCAGACGGATCGGTCTGGGCTAATCGGCTCGGACAGGGGAAATCAAAGACCTCTGTGACGATATCTCAGGAGAATGCACGAAGAGCCATCTACGCCGTAGCGTACGGAGTGGGAGAGGTGTGTAACGATAACAAGCCCTCAATCTCGGCAGAGCTCCCCGGTACCGGCGAGCGCTTCCAGGGAGTACTCCCGCCGCTAGCGCAGGCACCTCTGTTCGTCATCAGAAAGAAGGCGGTGAAGATATTCTCGCTCGAAGAGCTCAATGAACAGGGAATCCTTCCGGTAGGAGGGCTAGAGTTACTGAGAGACGCCGTACTGGCTCGAAAAAATATCCTCGTCGTAGGTGGTACCGACTCTGGGAAAACCACCTTCACTAACGCCTTACTCCGAGTTATCGAGGATACAAACGACCGTCTCATCATTTTGGAAGACACACAGGAGCTCCAATGCCGGGCCAATGATGTGGAGTACCTGCACACCAAAGACGCCGTTGCCTCATTGAGAGACCTCATTCGATATACCATGCGTATGAGCCCAGATCGGATAGTAATAGGCGAAGTACGAGGGCCCGAAGCGCTGGATCTCTTGAAGGCTTGGAATACAGGTCACCCAGGAGGCGTGAGCACTGTGCATGCAAATTCCGCAGAGCGTGGGCTCCTACGAATCGAACAGCTCGTACAGGAGGCCGGTGTTCAGCCGTGCAGGGAGATGATCGCGGAAGCAGTGAACGTGATCGTGTACATGCAAAAAGAGGGCACGAAACGAAAGGTGAAAAACATTATGAACGTGCGCGGCGTAAGTGGTGGACAGTACGACCTTACGCCCCTTATCTAGAGGGTCCTTTATCATGACTAATTTCTCCCATCCTTCCTACTCAAGAGTGCTCAATGAGATACTCACTGATGAGTACAAGCGATACCTACAGCCGCCTCGAGTAAGCGAAGAGCCCAGAGAACATCTTTCCGTCTCTCGTGACACGTCCTGGAAGAGGAAACCTTCCGGGTTCGAGCCATCCCCTTTTGCATACGGAACACTTTTAGGCGGAGCCGCTGTGCTATGCACGTGGCTTCTCTTGAGTGTAGGTAGAGGCCAGCCAACAACTGCAGAGGTTAGGCCCCTCGCAGCGCCAGTCGAAAGTGTAGAGAGCGGCAACCACAGGACACAGCGCCTTGAAACAGAGATGGAGCTCGTAAAGAAGATCGTAGTAGGGCTCGTTGACAGTGTCGGCGAGCTTTCAAGCGCTGACCATAGCGTGGCGCGAGCAGGCTCAGAGGTAATAAGTCCTATGGTTAGTGACGGAGCTAGCCTGCCGTTTCCCGTGCAGGTGATAAGCGAAAAAGCAAACCTCAGGCGCTCTCCGGACCTTAAAGCTCAAACAGTGGCAGAGGTACCCAAGAAGACTGTGCTCTTGGCTCTAGACCAACAGGATAAGTGGCTTAAGGTAACCACCCCAAAGGGTGAAGAAGCATGGGTTCATCGCACCGTGGTGAGTGAGACCGGGGAGTAGGAGATATGCTCTCGCTGTCAGCCATCGTTTTAGTTGGAGCCGTTAACCTTATGGCTCCCACAACACAAAAACTAGCTCAAGCATCAAGAGAGCTCCCTGTCGAGAGTGGCCGCGTCACAAGCAGCTACGGACGTCGTATAGATCCGTTCAATAAAAAAAGCCGCTTCCACGAAGGACTCGATATCGCCGCTCCCTACGGAAGTGTGATTCGCCCAGTTGCTCCAGGTATCGTTGTGTTCACCGGTCGCTATGAGGGATTCGGAAACCTGGTGGTGGTGAAGCATGGGAATGACCTGACTTCTCACTACGCACACTGCTGGGGAGTCAAAGTGAAAGTCGGCCAGCTCGTAACGAAAGCGACTCCTCTTGGCTTCGTAGGGTCTTCTGGAAGAGCTACGGGACCACACCTACATCTAGAGGTCCGATTTAAGGGAGCTTCGGTAGATCCTTTATGGATCCTCTCGAAATGAGAAAATCACGATGACAGACAAGAAAAGCACCGTTGAAGAGCTTGATCGTGAGCGCACCCTGAAAGGAGTAGGAGAAGGCTCTGTTGGCCCAATCGTGGAGCTGGCTAAGGTGAAAGGCTGGGCCAGCATCTCGGTGGAGGGCAACTGGGAACTGTGTCGAGCTGCATGGTTCGAGGGGAAGATGGTAGGGCTTGAAGTTCGTGGCTACCGCCCAACGAGGCGAGACGACGATCTCCTGCAGAGAATGCAAGAGTTCAGTCGCAGTATACCGCCAGACACTGTCTCCATGAGAGGGGTAGACGTCGTCCGAGATTACGATCATCGAGTGCTACCGTATTTACGAAAGGAGTTTCACGAGCTCGAACGGGAAAGACGAAAACTGGGCATCTTTACTGACGATCACGACCGAGCGTACCAGACCAGTCGGCCTATCGGTCGAGCCCGTGAGATTGACGAGAAGTACAGCTACTCCAAAGACGCCCTCATACGAGCCTTAACTGAGCGCGAGCGGTTTCTCTCGCACCCAAATAAAGCTGTCCCAATCTCCCTGTCGTTTCAGGACGGGATTGCACGGATAGTAGAGAAGGACGAACCAAACAAAAATCATAACAGGGAGCTCAATAGATCCAGAGGGCGCGGGTCAAAGTAATTCACGTCATGCGCGCGCTCGTCGCGTTGATCTCCGAGCAGTGACCAGAGACACCCCCGCTGGTATTGAATGCCGGAGGGCGAACGGACACCGGCTTTGAACGGCGTATCGTCAGCAAGAAGATAGCTCGATCCCTCTACCGAGCGCGACAGCTCGTCGTACACTGGCATCAGCAGTGCCGCGCCTTTTAAGGTCCAGTCCACCAAGGCGTCTTCGGAGAAGGACAGCCCCAAGTCGCGTAGCTGAATACCTTGCCGGTACAGGGGAAGCGAGTACCGGAACTTGTTCACGGCGAGGTAGGCGACAACACTCTCCTCGACCGCCGCACGCTCGAATACCTCTTCGGGAACCGCCGGTGCCGACGCTGCCGTATCGCATTCCCGACACGCGTATACGGGACGCCGATACTGTTTTACGAAGAATGGGTCACGAGAGCAGCATAGCTTCTCGGTTACAACCGTCCTGAGAAGATGCTTCATTTCCTTACCGCAACAGGTGCAACACGCTTCCTCTGGGGGAACGTCAACAGCCAGTCGCCTCAAAGATTCCGGAAACTTCGATTGCCGATCTCGGGGAGCAGCAGACGGCTTCGTGCGTGTGTAGGTGATCGTTTCCTTCTTGGAGGAAGGTGGTGGTGACGGAAGCTCACCCAGTGGAAACAGCGGAAGCGTCTGATTCTCGCTCTGGTCAAGTACGCGACGCTCAGACTTCTTCCCGAACAATTGCTGTACGAGTAGCTGGTAGCGTTGTGCGAACAGTTCTTTATCACTCTTTGCTTGTTCGGCTTCCTTGGCGAAACGAGCCGCTTCTTGTGTTGCGCGCGCTGCTTGTTCCCGTACGCGCTCGAGCTCACCCCGAAGCCGCTCGTTCTCGACCTCTAAGGCTGCTACGGTACGAATCACTTCGGCGTTGAAGTACGAGAGTGTCATTGACGAACATCCTACACCAACAGCATCGTTTCACACAGAGAGAATCACGCAGAAAACCCCACTTTTATTGGCTTTTCTCGCTCAAATCCCTCCAAGAGAACTGCAAGCTCGCTCGTCGTTAATTCGCTCGAGTCATGACCAGGCATGCGAAACACCCCACGCTCCAAGCGCTTCATGAAGATCGCAAAACCGTTTCGGTCGTAGAAGAGAATCTTCACCTGGTCGCGCCTTCGATTGACGAACACAAACAGCGCTCCCGACAATGGGTCTTGCTCGAGGGTATCTCGCACCAGTCCAGAGAGCCCGTCATACGAGCGCCGAAAATCGGCAGGGTGACGCGATACGAATATCCTTGCCTTCGCCGAAAGTAGCATACCCAATCACCCTACGACCGAGAGAAGGCGTCGAATCGTACCCTCGTCCATCCGACCGCGGATGATGAGGCTTCGTCCGTTCGGGAGTCGAAGCTCGACTTCCCCGGCTGGCTCGTCGATTGGCGCCAGCCGGTACTCACGAAACTGCTTCTTCTGGCCCCCAGTATCGCGAAACTTGCGTCGCCAGTACTCCAGCGCTCCCGTCGAAAAGCCGTGCCGAGCGCTAAATGCTCCGAGTGTCTCTCCGCTCCTGGAAAACTCATCTACCAGACGCCTCCATTCCGCAGCGCCCCGAGCAACTCCAGCCTCTGATTTCCTTGCTGTATTCATCTGCTCCTCCTTGCAGCACTTACGCATCAGCCGTTTAGCAAGAGGCTCCTTCATCAGGAGATTTTAGGGAATGTGTCGTTCAGGCGGGGCTTACTTCCGCAGAAGCGCGCACAAACAACGCACCGCGACAAGGATGAGGGCGTTGACGAGCAAGACGTCGTGGAAGTTGACGCGAACACGCCGACCATCAACATCAAGCCCGCCTTCATCATCCCGTACGTACCTATCCCTGTAGGTTTTAAGGGCATTGGCTTCAGCTGCGTTAATTGATTTATCTTCCTCTTTTGTAAGCAAACT
>JBILFA010000048.1:0-24209 GCA_044351795.1 Bdellovibrionota bacterium
GTCCTGTTTTCTTAGGTTTCTGTCCTGGCGGACAGAAACTATCTAAATTTCTCCGTTCAGATCATAGTGTAAAAAGTCACATTTTGTCATACTCCCGCCATAACTTTGGCAGATGAATGTCGTTCCCGCTGTGATGCACGGGATAGCTGTTTGCTCACAAAACTTTTTGCAGTACCGCAGTATGTCAACTAAAGCAGAGGTTCTCCGACTTCTAATCACGTATCTCTTCATCAAGGGCTCGTTCTTCCTGCCTTTAGCGTGGATCGCCTTCATTCTGAACAGGAATGCTGACGCCGATCCGAGCGCTTCATAAACCGAGCGCCCGCCCCCTCGATACAGGGAGATTATACGCAAGCGATCGGGGAAGATCCGATAGCGACTGCCTAGTGGAACTACTGCTCGGATCGACAGAATTCAATGAGCGCATCGTAAACCAGTTCAAGCTCACCATCTGAGATGCAGTACGGCGGCATAAAGTAGACGACGTTACCCAGCGGCCTAATGAGCGCCCCTCGCTCACGAAAAAACCGGAGCGCGCGTTGAGAAACGCTGCTCGTGTAGCCCCGTTCAGTAGAATCTCGAATAGTAAATGCCAGAATAGTTCCTGCGATCCGCGCGTCGCGCGCATTACCGAACTCCGCAAGTCGGCCGATAAAAGCTTTATGGCTCCGCTCTATCGCACCTCTACGGGACTCACATTCCGCCTCGAGGGTAAGCCTCAAGCTCACCCGAGCTACCGCGCATGCGATCGGATTTCCCGTGTACGTGTGCCCATGGAAGAAGGTGCGCGAGTGATCGGGTGAGCGAAACGCCTCAAAGATCGCCCTACTGCAGGCCGTTACTGCAAGCGGCATAGTGCCTCCCGTGAGCCCTTTGGAGAGACAGATGAGGTCCGGCGCGTGATGCAGCTCCGAGGACGCAAAGAGAGGTCCGGTCCGACCGAAGCCGGTCATCACCTCATCGGCGATGCACAAGACACCGTGCGCACGGAATATCTCCATATAGGCATCGAGAACTGAAGGTGGATACATCTTCATCCCCCCTGCGCCTTGCACCTTCGGCTCGAAGATGAAAGCAGCAACCTGGTCGGATGCACACAGCTCCCGGCACCGTTCGATATCGCACTCGGTGCCACTCGTCGAGAGACGATCAACGCGGAACAACATCTCCTCGAAAGGCGCGGCGAAGAGGCCACGCGCGCCCGCCGCCATGGCACCGAAGGTGTCGCCGTGATAGCTATCCTCGAGCGCTACGATCCTAGTGCGCCGCTCTCCGAGGTTGTGCCAGTATTGGACCGCCATTTTGAGGGCTACCTCGACGGCACTCGAGCCGTTGTCAGTGAAAAATACCTTATCGAACCGATGCGGTAGCGCCGCAAGAAGCTCCTCTGCCAAAGAGACTGCCGGCTCGTGCGTAAAGCCCGCGAAAATGACGTGGTCGAGCGTCTCCATTTGGCGCATTGCAGCTTTGAGCAGCTCCGGATGTCCGTGCCCGAGAGTATTGCACCACCAGGAAGATATGCCGTCAATCAGCTCGGTTCCATCGTCAAGCACCAGCTTCGCCCCGCGGGCGGACACCACCGGTAAAGGCGGCTCTGCAAGCTCAACCTGTGTAAAGGGATGCCACACACACCGCGCATCACGCGCTACCAAGCTGGTCATAAGCGAACCACTAACGACTGCGCTACCGCCCGAACCCCCTCCGGGGAGACCTCCTGCATGTGAGGTATCCGCCCGAGCACATCTACCCGCCCATGCTGGCAGATTATTCGTTCGGTATCCGGCAGCTCTTGCCCGTTGAAGATGACCCCTTGAAGGGTAACCCCACGGCTCCGTAGTGCCTCTACTGTCAGCAGTGTGTGGTTGATACTTCCGAGGTAGTGACGTGACACCACCACGACCGGAAAACCCAAGCTCGTAATAAGATCCAGGTTCGTATGCTCATCATTGAGCGGCACATATACCCCTCCTGCAAGCTCCACGATAAGCGGTCTCTCCGTCTGCGGAGCCTGTAGCTCAGAGAGCGAGATCGTTACCCCTTCAAGCGCCGCTGCGATATGAGGAGAGAGGCTCTTGGCGAAAAGATACCGCGAGGGGTGAACCCGATCGCCTGCATTCTCAATGAGGGACGACAGCACTTCGCTGTCTCCTGGGCCATCTTCGAGTCCACTCCCGACGGGCTTCCAGTAATCAGCGCGCAGAGCTTCACACAAAACAGCCGAAACGACCGTCTTTCCAACCTCTGTGCCTATTCCTGCAACACACAAACCGCCCATACGTCCCCACACGACAAACGGCGATCAGTATGCAAGATACTTGAAGGTTGGTCCGACCCCCTGCGTCACGATATCCGAGACAGAGGTCGCACTCTCCAGTAACTTCGCCAGGGTGCCCTTCTTTTTGTTTGCGTATACGAGCCGCGGTTGCTCGCCTGCTGGAAGATCGACCTTAGCTAGCCGGAGCGCCTCGCGCGCAGCATCGTACACATCACCAAAGTCGTCGACGAGTCCGAGCTCCTTGGCTTCTGTTCCGATGATCACTCGCCCGTCTGCAAACTGACGCACCTTAGCCTCTGGAAGATTACGCCCCTCTACCACCGCCCTGATAAAGGTGGCGTGAACCTTACTAGCTGTCCCCTCGAGGAATGCACGGTCCGTATCGGTCATCGGCCTGAACGGATTGCCGACATCTTTGAGCGCTCCACTCTTGACCGTTATCATGTTGAAGCCAACCTTATCTGCGATGTTCGTGAAGTTCGGCACCTGCATCACTACGCCGATCGAACCGGTTTGAGTTCCCGGCTGACAGAAGATGCGCGAAGCAGCAAGCGAAGCATACAAGCCACCTGACGCCGCTACCGAACCCATCGAGACTACAATCGGCTTCTGCTCCTTGAGTCGCTTAACTGCATGATAGAGCTCTTCAGAGGGCGCAACGGCTCCGCCCGGAGAATCCACACGCAAAACGATCGCAGGAACCTCTTTGTCAGCGGCCTGTTTGTAGAGCGCGCCAAGTACCTCAGTGGCGTCCTCAATGACTCCATGCAATTCCACCACAGTAACAGGAGATCCCCCCACTCCCTTGCCCAAGAGCGCAACAACCCCACCGACGAGCGGCACAAAGAAGATTACGATGAGAGCGATTGTGATCAATTTGGCGAGCCAGACCTTGTATTCGTTCATGGTGAGACCTTTGTTGCGGTAGCTCTGCTTTGCCGAGGGCCAAGCAGAACAGATTATGAGAAACAGAAGAGAACCGTCCTTTTAACAGTTTTTTCAACCCTCTAAGTGTAGTTAAACAGCCATTAGAGCGCCACTCCTTGTTTTACGTCTTCGGTCCAGGTTGCCCCCCACGCCAGACACGCGCTAGAGAGAGCCTAATGGTCCGCGTTCTCAGTCTGCCGCTTCCGGCTTATGGATGGGTATGACTTTCGGTAGCGGCTCCCACCTGCGGCGCCCGGGCCGCTACTGGACGACACCACCCACTCAGACGAGGGAATCTCAACCCTTTTGATAACTCTTTCCGTAATAGCTATACGGAGAGGTAAAAAAACTTTCTCGGCGGCGTACTAGTGGGTTACCCTCTTATCGATCTCATCGGAGGCTTATGGAATCAACGATCACCGCTCTTCTTGACCAATCAGCGAACCTCAAGCAAAAAGTTCGAAATGACGCCGCCCTGGTGGCCGCGATCTCGGCTTCCGCAGGGATATTGGCGAGCTGCGCCAAAGCGGGCGGGACGATCTATGCCTGCGGCAACGGCGGATCGGCCTGCGATGCCATGCACCTGTGCGAGGAGCTCGTAGCCCGCTACAAGCGCAATCGCGCCGGTATCAAGGCGCTCCACTTTCTTGATCCCGGCACCTTGACCTGCTGGGGCAACGATTTCTCGTTCGAGGAGGCATTCGGCCGCTATGCCGAGACCTTCTGTACCGACAAGGATGCGCTCGTAGCGATATCGACATCAGGAAATTCGGAAAACGTGCTTCATGCGGTGCGTGCCGCAAAGGCCAAAGGCACCAAGGTCATCGCGCTGACCGGTAAAGATGGAGGCGAACTGCGAACGCTTGCAGACGCTGCGCTTGTGATCCCCTCAACCGAAACCGAACGCATTCAAGAGGTTCACATAACCATAATCCATATCTGGTGCGAACTCCTGGAAACGGAATACGGGTTCGCATAAGCGAGCGTGAGCTAAGGAAGGGGCCGAAAAATTCGTTATCGACTTCCCTAATTACGGGCCCGCTTCAAAAGCTCGTCTGAACGCGCCTCGGAGAACGCAAAAGCAGCTTCGATAGACTTTACTCGCCTCAAGTAAAGATGGAGATCGTACTCCCAGGTAAAGCCGATACCGCCGTGACACTGAAGCGCCGTCTCGCACACCTGCGGCCCGACAGCAGCTGCCTGTAGTGCGGCCGCTCGGGCCGTCAACCCACGCTGTTCCGGGGCGTTTTCGACCGCCCAGGCCGCAAAACGGCAGAGCGCCCCGAGCGCTTCGGTTTGAGCGTACATGTCAGCTAATTTGTGCTGAATCGCCTGAAATCCACCGATCGGCACCCCGAATTGCTCACGGGTCTTTGCGTATTCACAAGCCATCTCAACGACTCGCTCGCACACACCGAAAACCTCACAGGCCTTCAGAACTTCTAGGCAATCTTCTACGACCTCGGAACCCTGCGGGCTCAACCCCGCCACGGCTGCATCCTGAAAAGAGACAGCACTAAGGGCAACGGTAAGATCTAACGACGACCTCTGCGTGACGGCAGCGCTGGAATCCGAGAGGTTTGCAAGAATCGCAGTACGCTCACTACTCGAATCCAAGAACGTCACGAGCTTTAAAGCCCCCTCGATCCCGAATCCCCACGCCACGCTGCCGGAGACGCTTCCGTTCTCCGACTGGAGAAGCTGACAGCACGAAGGCGGAGCAAACCCCACAGCATCTCCCTCTGAGATCACCTTTCTGTAGATCTCCCCATCGCTCGGCGCGAGCAACCTGGGAACAA
This sequence comes from Bdellovibrionota bacterium, assembly GCA_044351795.1. GTDB lineage: Bacteria > Bdellovibrionota_C > UBA2361 > UBA2361 > OMII01 > OMII01. The sequence goes on from JBILFA010000048.1 coordinate 5,002, forward strand.
GGCGTGACCCGAAGAGGCGTTCGATCAGCGGCTCTGGTAACAAAACGCGCCCCGCTTCCTCGGCAATAAGAGCCAACTCAACGAACGAAAACAGCGCATTCTCCCCCCCGAACCCTTCGTCGAGCCCCAACTCCCCAAGCCCCGCGAGGAACTCCGGATCGTGGCGGACTCCGGCGGCGATCCGTCCCCGCATATATTCAGAGGTGACCTTCTCCGCGAAGAATCGACGGACGAGATCCTTTAGCTCAGCCTGATCCTGTGAAATCTGCACGCTCGTACTCCAGCTTTCTACATCATTCCCAGTAAACCTTTGACCTCGTCAGAGGCCTCCCACGGCGGCTGAAAGGTGATGTTCACCACTACGCTCTGCACACCCGGCACAGCACGAACCTTGGTTTCCACCTCGTGCTTGAGCTGGGGTCCGGCCGGACACATCGGGGAGGTGAAGGTCATATCGATCACGACATCCCCGCCGTCAATTCCGATATTGTAGATCAATCCGAGGAACCAGATGTCGAGGAAGAGCTCAGGATCCTCGACGGTCTTTAGAGCTTCTACGATGGCCTCTCGGGTGGGCTCGCTTATCTTCGCTTCTTCATTCATGGTATGAGAGTACCCTAAATTCAACCTCGTCGCACCTCTCGGTGTTCCCAACAAAAAAGGGGCAAGAAGACCTAAGCCTTCCCGCCCCTTTCAAGCATTACAATCCACTAGTGGACTACAATACTCTCTCCTTGAGAGCCTTAGCAGGAGTGAACTTCACTCGCTTCCTCTTAGGGATGTTGATGACCTCACCGGTCGCAGGATTACGGCCCTGACGAGCCTTGGTCTCACGAACATAAAGCTTGCCAAGACCCATAAGTGGGATCTTATAGCCCTTGCGGAGCGACTCAGTCACGAAGAGGGCGATGTCCTCTACCAACTCACGAGCCTCAGAACGCTTATTGAGACCACAGAACGCGCGGATATTCTCGACGAACTCCGACTGAGTGAAGCTCAAGGTCGCGGTGTTGCGAGGCTTGGCAACAACACGAGCCTTTGGAGCAACGGTTGGAGCGGCCTTTACACTCTTGACGGGAGCTGAGCTCTTAGCGGGAGCTGACTTCTTGGCAGGCTTTACAGCCTTCTTGGCAACGATCTTCTTAACGGGCTTCTTGGACTTCGTCGGCTTCTTTGCCATACGTTAGTTCTCCTAATTACAATGGTAGTTAAATACCTTTACAAACCGCGCTTCAACACCACCTTTTCCCTCTCGGCCGAAGATGTCACAACCCTCATCCCGAGCAGCTAGCGGCTTCGCACCCACCTGATAGGAGTTTGCGATTGTTGAGTGTGTGAATACAAACCGTCGTAGTGGGAGCATTCCGACTAGCGCTTACTTTCACACCGCACGAACTACTTCTATCGGTCTTTTCACTTCTTGGCGAGGTACTTTTTCGCAGTTTTTCTCAGTTTTTCGGAAGAAAAACGACGAAAGATCTCGCCGAAAAGAGCCGACATCGTGGATGATAGTGACATCTCAGATGATAGATCAATATCAAATTTTACGTACTGCCGCGGAAATCATGCGAAAAACTCGTCGATGTGGGCTGAGCAACCTCGGCATCTGCGCTCTTTATCGAATCGCGCGAAGCATCGTATACGCTGCCTTCTGCGCATCGACGCTCCTTGTTGGGAGTCTGGAATCTTCCGCCGAGATCTACCAAGCCGACTGCGGCACGATGAAAGAGATCTCGCTACAGCTCGATGAAACGTCGTGGGAGCGCGTGCCTGTGCAGCACCCCTCGGTTTTATGCACATTTCGCCGCAAATCAGGCGGCTTTCCCACCGCCACGGTAGCGTGGGAGAGTCGAGTTTCGGCCAAGGAGATAGACTCCGATGCCGCGCGAGTCGAATCAATTGTGCAAAGCTATCATAGAGTTGGACTCACCGACGCCCGAATCACCGAGGCACGTACGGTTACCGAGGACGGTCGCAAAACCTTCCTAGCGGTAGTCAGCTATTCCACTCTCGGAACGCCCATGATGGGGATCATCGCAGTAGTAGACGGCGGGCGGCGAACCTTCACCTTGACCGTACTCGACACAGCAGAGAGCTTTCCGATATCAAAACCTCGACTCGAGGCACTAGCTCATACTTTCCGCATTACAGACCCCACCGACGCAGGCCCACACAACACCCGAGCTCCGCTCAGCCCTGCAACATGGGCAGCATTAGTGTTCGTAGCTTTACTTGGAGTGGTGCTGGTAGCGTACCTTACGACGCGGGCATTCCGTCGATAGCCGCACAGCTTAGACCTGATGCTTTACAGCAGACGATGTGCAGGAAACGATGCGGGGCTATGCCCCTACCACTGCTCGAAAAGGAGCCAATCCGGTCTCTCCGCCCACATACCCTATGAGCGACTCAACGGCCCGCTCGGGATGCGGCATAAGACCGACTACATTTCCGGCTCGATTAGATACGCCTGCGATAGCGAGACACGAGCCGTTCACATTGACATCGATATCGTCGACTTTAACGTCGCCGGTCGCCGTGCTGTACCGGAAGACGATCTGCCCGTTATCCTCCAGCTCCTGCAAGGTCTTTGGATCGGCGAAATAGTTCCCTTGAAAGTGCGCAATAGGACAGGTAATGACCTGCCCCGCATTAAGGCCTTGCGTAAAAAAGGATTTAGTCGAGTCGACCGCGATATGGACGAAACGCGAGAGGAATCGACGGCCGACGTTCTCGAGCAACGCTCCGGGTAACAATCCTGCTTCGCACAGAACCTGAAATCCGTTACAGATACCAAGCACTCGACCACCCTGATCCGCAAACTTCTTGACCGACTCCATCACCGGGGAGAGTTTCGCGAGTGCGCCGGTTCGAAGGTAATCCCCGTAGGAAAAACCTCCCGGAAGCACTACGAGATCGGCACCCTTGAGGTCCGTGTCTCTGTGCCACACCGGATACGCTTCCGCTTTCAGTAGCTCACCATAAACCCGCAACACGTCCTGTTCGCAGTTCGTGCCGGGAAAAACGACAACGCCTACCTTCACACGACCTCCTTGATCTCGTACTCCTCGATCACCGGATTGGCGAGCAGCAGCTTACAGACCTCAGTAACCTGCGCACGTGCTTGCTCGGCTGGGACACCATCCACGTCGAGCTCGATCACACGGCCCACTCGCACATCCTTGAAAGCCTCGAAGTGCTTGTCTTTGAGCCCGGTCTCAATCGCCTTCCCCTGCACATCGAGCACACCTGACTTGAGTCGAACTAGTACCTGAAAACGCATATCCTATCCCCACCAAACACTTACGCAGCCAAAGCTCGAGAAACGATCCCCGGGACCTCTCGCAGATGTCGCGAGAGATCAAACACACTATCTATCTCATCCGGAGTCATGACTGCAGCTATCTTGGCGTCCTGCTGCAACCGCTCTCGCAACGTAGCGCCACCATCGAAGGCGGCTAAGGCGTGCTTCTGAACGATAGCATACGCCTCTTCGCGCGAGATCCCCTTATCCACGAGAGCCAACAGCACATGGCCCGAGAAAACCGTTCCTCGGGTAAGCTCGAGGTTCTCCAACATCCGCTCCGGAGATACGACGAGATTACGCACCAAGCCCTCTAAGCGAACAAGCATAAAGTGTAGCGCGATGCAGGCATCCGGCACCGCAACACGCTCGACCGAGCTGTGGCTGATATCTCGCTCGTGCCACAGAGCCACATTCTCGAAACACGCCACCGAATAGGAGCGCACCAAGCGAGCGAGGCCACACAGGTTCTCGCTCAAGATAGGATTCCTCTTGTGCGGCATAGCCGAGGAGCCTTTCTGGCCCGGGGTGAACCCCTCCGCAACCTCTCGCACCTCGGTTCGTTGAAGATGGCGAACCTCAACCGCGAACCGCTCGATCGACGAAGCGATACCGGCCAGACACGCCATATACTCGGCGTGTCTATCGCGCGCCACAACCTGCGTAGCTACCGTTTCCGGCGTCAGCTCGAGCTTCTTCATCACCAGAGCCTCTACGCTCGGGTCGATCCCTGCATAGGTACCGACCGCGCCCGAGAGCTTTCCTACGGATACCGTCTCAATCGCTGCCTTGAGACGCTTGAGCTGTCGACTACACTCCGCGTACCAGCCGGCTAACTTCACGCCGAACGTGGTGGGCTCGGCATGAATTCCATGCGAGCGACCGATACACGGCGTACTTTGAAACTCGATCGCTCGTTCTTTGAGCGTCACCATGACTCTCTCGAGCGCCTCTTGGATCTTCAAACCCGCGCGCCGCATCTGGACAGCCATGCAGGTATCGACAACATCGCTCGAAGTCATGCCGCGATGTACAAAGCGCGCCAGGGGCCCCACGTATTCAGCGACGTTGGTCAGAAAGGCGATTACGTCGTGCTTCACCTCCCGCTCGATCTCCAAAACCCGGTCGACAGAGAAATCGGCCTTCTCGTTGTAGGCTGCAAGCGCCTCAGCGGGGGCCTTACCCACCGCAACCAGCCCCTCGAGGGCGTAACGTTCTATATCGAGCCAAATACGGTAGCGGGTCTCATCGGACCACACCTCCGCCATCTCTGGATTGGTGTAACGTGGTATCATCGGTGGTTTGTATCCTCTGCTTCCTTAACCGGCCACGGCGGCCAGATCAGGCACCGAGGTTACCCCGCCGGGGCGCCCGCCATCAAGATCGAGGCACGGCAAACTCTGGTAAATCGAACCGGCCAGAAGGGTTTTGAGCCCTTGAGCCCTCTCACCACACTGCCTGAGATAACGATTGGTGCAATCGAGAGCGAGTGTAGGGCTGTTTGAATTCTCGCTCAGGTGCCCCAAAACGATGTGCAACAGCTCGGGATGCATGATGTCCTCGATAAGCTGGCCTGCCGTTTCGTTGCAAAGGTGCCCGTGAGTCGAGGCGATGCGTTGCTTGAGCTCCCAGGTGTAGCTGCACGACTGCAACATCTCCTGGTCGTGGTTAGACTCGAGCAGAATTGCGTTCGCACCTCGCACGTGCTCCCTCACCAAAGTAGTCACACGTCCAAGGTCGGTCAGAATAACGAGCTTGAAACCCTCGGCGCGGATCGAAAACCCAACCGGATCGACGGCATCGTGCGCGATACTAAACGGGGTACACTCAACCTTCCCGAGAGAAAAGTCCCGGCCCGTTGTAAAGATCTCCCGACCGCGCGGCTTACTAATCCGCTCCATAGTCCCGGCGTTGGCATACACCGGTAACCCGTAGCGCCGACTCAAGGTCGCGACACCGTGGATGTGGTCGGCATGTTCATGAGTTACGAGGATGGCGTTCAGCGATGCGGGATCGACCCCGATCTCCGCGAGCCTCAGCTCAGTCTGCTTGCCCGAGAGCCCGCAGTCGACGAGGAAGCGACGATCCCCCGCTTCAACGAAGGTACAGTTGGCTTTACTACCGGAAGAGAGAACTGAGAACCGCACCCAACAATACAATCACTAGCGGTGCTCGAGAGCAAGATGCCGAAGCAGACTTTCGAGAGTTTCACGTGCTGCTTGAGCGAGGAAGTATCCTCGTTACGATCTCTGGCGATTGATCTCTATCCCTGTCCATTGAACCCCCGGGATAACGAACTTCTCCACCACCATGTTGATACTGAAAATCAACGGAAACCCCTCGAACAGACGCTCCGTCACCGACTCCGCCAGCTCCTCAACCAGCACCCACGTCCTGGAAGCCGCCAACTCCTTCACCGTGTCACAGACCGACAGGTAGCACACAGAATCTTCGAGCCTGATACTCTTAGCGGCAGCTCGCGTGTCGATCCCCAGGCGGAGCGAGATGAGGAGCCGCTGCGGAAATAGACGCTCTTCCTCCGACCAGCCTATGCGACAAAAGGTCTCTATCTTATTTGCGACGATGTAATCGGTCATACCTTGAAGAGACGATCCCAGACCTCGAGCCCTACCTCGAAAAGGATCAAGAATATGATGATCCACTCGAGCACCTCCGAGCGGCGCTGCGCCGCCCGATCAGAGAGCTTTTGATATATACTGTCTAGTGTGTCCAATTTTCGCAAGATACTCGCGTTCCACTCCGAAAGATGAAACTTCGCGGATGCAAGCGAATATACTCGCGCCAGGTACTGATCGCCGAGGAGCTTCAAGGCATTCTCTACCGCTTCGTAGAGCAGCGCCGAGTCAACCTGGAGCCGAGCCACCTTGTGAAGACCATCATCGGTCTTCTTGCCTGTAGTAAGAACCTGATAGGCCTTTTCGAGATAATCGTCGAGCTGTTCGTCGAGGAATCGCATCTCGAGAAACTCGACGTTACAGAACTCCAGCACCGCAACGACATCCTCCACATCCTCACCGAAAAACAGAGCGCCGCTCCAGTCCATCACTGCACAATCATTTCGACCGTACGAGGTGTGCGTACCGACAGCCTCTCTGACCTCTTCATCGCTCAGTTCCTCGCCCTCTGCGCGCAGCAGGCGCGCGAACTCTCTCTGGTGCGATTGGAGCAGCGGCGTGGTACCTTCGTCACCCTCGAACTCTTCGAAGTGGTACACTAAGAAATCCTCGACTGAATCGCTCACCCGCGGCCGTGAAACGGCACCGCCGATCTCTTCAACCAGTTGCTCCACCCGGCGTCGAGCATCGTGCAACAGGAACGCGTTGTCATAGAGCACCTCACCTAACTCAATCAGGTGACCGAGCGGCCCCGCAATGTCGATCGCATACATCACCGACACAGCACCGAAGTCGAATAGAGTAAGCTCGGCTTGCGGTTTGGTGAAGAACTTCCCCACGTTCATCTGCTGACCGTGCTGCGAGAGCCTTAGAGGAGGGGGATCGTAGTCGAAATACTTAGGAGAGCGTCGGTTACGGCGAAACTTCGTGCGCTCGACACCCTGCCCTTGCTTGAGAGCGGCCGCCGCCTTGTCGAGATTAATCGACATTCCGACTTCGAACGCGAACATGACGTAGCACACCCCCTGCTTGAGGTGTGGCATCGTGGGACGCACGACAGTAAACGACCCCCCAGCGTCTCGAAACTCTTTTCCTGACACGATCTTGACCTTCGTTTGAGTTTTAGAATGAGCCCCTAGTGTACCCCGACTGAGCGCCCTAGCAAAATGAATTGCCCCAACCGCTGTTAGGCATTTGAGCTCTTTAGCACCTAACTATGCGAGAAATTTTACTCAAGGAGCATCAGTGCCCTCGGGCGCATACGAGGCTACAATGTTTAGAGGAACGGAGCAGTTATCAGATTGACGCCGAACGGCTCGCCCCCCTAACCTCTAGTAAGTATGATTCTGCAATCACGAACGAACGCCTCCGACCCCCTCTTTCTCCATAACGCCCAGGCGTTTGAGCTGCATCGCACATCGCTGCATGACGCGCTTCATAGCGCACTTCCGCCTGCGCACGATCCGGCCGTAGTGAAACATCTACAACGCGGCAAGCTCCTCGTTCGCGATCGCATCGCGCACCTACTCGATCCCGGCTCGGCATTTCTGGAGGTCGGCCCCTTGACCGGTGCTGGAGTCTATGACGGCGTGAGACCCGGCGCCGGAATCGTAACCGGTATCGGCCTCGTCGAGGGGCGCCCCTGCATGGTGATTGCAAACGACGCAACGGTAAAAGGCGGTACCTACTTCCCACTGACCGTCAAGAAACACCTCCGCGCTCAGGAGATCGCACTCGAGAACTACCTTCCGTGCGTGTACCTCGTCGATTCCGGCGGCGCATTCCTCCCGCTCCAAGATCAGGTATTTCCAGACCGCGATCACTTTGGGCGATTGTTCTACAATCAAGCGCAGATGAGCGCACTCGGTATCCCTCAGGTAGCCGTTGTGCTGGGCTCCTGCACCGCCGGAGGTGCCTATGTCCCGGCCATGAGCGACGAGGCCATCATCGTTCAAAACCAAGGGATGATCTTCCTTGGAGGCCCCCCACTCGTGAAGGCAGCGACAGGCGAAGAGGTGACTGCAGAGGAGCTCGGCGGAGGTGATGTTCACTCGCGCATCAGCGGCGTCACCGACACCCTCGCTACCGACGACATCGATGCGCTTCGCCACGCGCGCCGCAGCATCGCCTCGTTACCCCTTGTAACCCCAACGCGACTTCCGCGCGAACACTCCCGCCTACCGCTCTACGATCCGCGCGAGATCGGAGGATTGATACCCGCAGACCCTAAAAACTACTTTCCGATCCGCGAGATCCTCGCCCGCATCCTAGACGGAAGCGAGCTCGATGAGTTCAAAGCCAACTACGGAACGTCGATTATCTGTGGATTCGCTCGCATCGACGGGTACCTCGTGGGAGTGCTCGCCAACGACGGCATCCTCTTCTCGGAAAGCGCCGAGAAAGCCGCGCATTTTATACAGCTCTGCGATCAACGCCGAATCCCCCTCGTGTTCTTCCAAAACATCGTGGGCTTCATGGTCGGAAAGAGATACGAACACGGCGGTATCGCCAAGGACGGTGCCAAGATGGTCACAGCCGTCGCCTGCGCTCGGGTTCCCAAATACACCGTGTTGGTGGGAAACTCCTACGGGGCCGGTAATTACGCCATGTGCGGACGAGCCTATCAACCACGCATGTTGTGGTCGTGGCCACAGTCGCGTATCGGCGTCATGGGACCTGATCAAGCGGCGAGCGTGCTCACACAGGTTCGAGGTGACAGCGCTCGTAGCAAGGGCGAGGCCGTCAACGAAACGGACCAACAGCGCTACTATGAGGAGATCCGCGGACGATACCTGGAGCAAACCACCGCGCTCTTCGCTACTGCTCGATTGTGGGACGACGGCATCATCGAACCCGAAGACACTCGCGCCACCCTGGGGCTGGCGCTCTCGATAACGCCGACCGAGTTCGGGCCCGCTCCACGAGCCTTCGGCACCTTTAGGATGTAGCGAGGTTCGCATGGCTTCCGTTGAACGACCGATCAAGAGAATCCTCATAGCCAATCGCGCAGAGATCGCGCGACGCATCATCCGTAGCTGCTCGGCGCTGGGGCTCGAATCGGTAGCCGTCTATACCGAACCCGATCGTCACGCCCCACACGTTCGAGAAGCTACTCACGCAGTGCCCCTCGGCGCACCGAGCGCGTACCTCTCTGTCGAGAGCATCGTGCAAGCGGCGCGCAGCTCTGGAGCCGACGCCGTACATCCCGGCTACGGATTCCTCTCTGAGAACCCAGCACTCCCCGAAGCGCTCGCCGCGGCAGGCATCCGTTTTATCGGACCAACTGCCGAGACGATCCGCAAACTCGGGAGCAAAACCGCCGCAAAGGAGCTAGCCCACGCCTCCTCGGTCGGCGTTTCACCAACCCTCTTGCTCGCAACCGGCGAGGTCTCAGCGCAGGTCGAGCAGATCCGCAGCTTCGCCGTATCGACAGGCTTTCCCCTTATTATTAAGGCAGCGGCAGGTGGTGGAGGTCGCGGCATGCGCATCATTCGGGAGGGCTCCGACATCGCGGCCGAACTCGAAAGCGCTCGCCGAGAAGCCATGAAGGCGTTTGCGAGCGAGGAGATCTTCGTCGAAAAGTACATCGCACCTGCGCGCCACATCGAGGTGCAGATCGCCGGTGATTGCGCCGGCAACGTGGTCGCACTGGGAACACGCGATTGCTCACTTCAGCGTAACAATCAGAAGATCATCGAGGAGGCACCGGCCCCCAACCTACCTCCGGGAGTCGAGGCACAGATCTGCGACGCGGCGCGGCGTCTGGCGCACGCCGCTAGGTATTCAAGCCTCGGCACCGTCGAGTTCCTGTACGCACCAGACAATACCTTCTACTTTTTGGAAGTGAACACCCGACTTCAAGTAGAGCACCCCGTGACCGAGGCAGTAACCGGACTCGATCTCGTAGCGCTTCAGATCCGCCTGGCACAGGGCGAAACCTTAGCTGAGTGCGGCGTATACGGCCAACCGCTTCCGCATGGACACGCGATCGAGGCGCGGTTGTGTGCCGAGGAGTTTACCGATTCCTTTATTCTCTCGACCGGAATCGTCTCTGAACTCTCCCTTCCAGAGAATTCGCTCCCCGGCACCTCGCTTAGAAACGACATGGGCATCGAGCTCTGCTCTGAGGTATCGCATCACTACGACTCATTGATCGGCAAGATCATCGTTCACGGTGCGAGTCGTGAGGAAGCGCTTGCCGGATTACTCCACGCGCTCGCTCATACACGCGTGTCGGGGATCAAAACTAACCGTGCGCTTTTGATGCACCTGCTCGCCACCCCCGAATTTCACGCAGTATCGCATTCGATTCAGGGCACCAAAGGGCTCTTCCCCTCGGCACAGGATAATCAACGATCCCTCACCCTTGCGCACGCTGTTGCCGCTGCGCTCAGGTTGTGTACCACCAATTCGCCATGGGCCGATTCAAGTCCATGGCACGCGGTATCGCTTACGCAGCCCCTCGCGTATCCCTGGAATACCCGATCGTCAGGAACATCCCTCTCCTCCCGCACGATACGCACAGGCCCCGAACTCCACGTATCGCTCACGACACCGCAAGACACGGAAACGCTCTCCCTGCGAGTTCAAAACGTAGCTCGACCCTCTCCCACTACCGTCACCGCGCAGGTGTTGATCGACGGCTCCCCTGCAACCGAAGTCGCCGTGACAACCGAGCACGACACGGTCTGGGTTCACCTCCCTCACGGAACCTGGGCCCTTGTGCAACACAATCCTAAACGGAGCAGTGCGTCGTCTGATGCGGCCACCAGCGGCTCTGAGATAACGGCACACATCCCAGGCCGGGTTGCAGCGGTAAACGTTGCGACCGGAGACGACGTCAAGGAGGGAACCACCCTCATGGTTCTCGACTCTATGAAGATGGAGCATCCGATTCGAGCCCCCTTCACCGGAAAGATCTCATCTATCGAGGTAAGCACCGACCAAGTCGTCCACAGCGGCGCTGTTTTGATAGTAATAGATATATTGAAAGATAGCTCGTCTTAGTGAGGTACTGAGGGAAGCTTAGAGTCGCTAGATTCGCTGTGGTCGGACTCTTGGACACAGCAGACACCTCCTGAGTCATTAACTACGAACGCCCAGGACGAACCAATCACAAGGACTGAATCATCGCCGTGCTTCCAGCGCTTCTGCCGATGTACGAGCACCTAATACCCGACAGGGCTGATTAGCGCCGTCCCGTGTGATACTGTCACATTTATGACCCGTTGCCGACGACGATCTGATTCGAACTTTGCCACCCCCAAGGCTCTAGGCTGGCACATCTACCGTTTGGGGTGTTTGACTTTTGGGATTCTCCCCCTCCTGTCGTTCTCCGCATGCACACCTTCGCTTACCGAACGAGTGTCGCGCGACGTCGCCAGGGCTTTTGCAGACTCCGAATTTAGGCGTACCGACCCGTATGACAACCGCTCGACACTTGAGTACATCGCCGCCGACCCGCGGGTGCGCTCGGATGCGTTGTGGTTTTCAGGCAATCTGGGATATTCGCTCGGCTACTCGCTCGGAAGACTTCTCATCCCGTGATCGTTTGCGTGATTGGCGACAGCGCTTTAGGCGCTCTCGTTATGTCCTCAACTAGCGTACTAGCGGTAGCACTATCTTCTCCTCTTCGTTCTCCTAATCCTAATCCTTCTCATCATCATGCACCTGCACCGGTTTCCTGATTCTCATCCGGCTATTTCCGTATGGCTAGGCTAGAGCGGATAGCGGCGATTGATTTGAGTTTGGCTCCGGCAAGTTCAGTCTTCGGAAGTATACGACAATCAACGATACCAAAGTTCCTTGATGATGAAGAGGAAACCGGTGCAGGTGCAGGAGGAGGAGAAGGAGAAGCGCCTACTGCTAACTCGTTTCGGACAGAATTCGGAGCACTCCCGCGATCAGCTTAAAATATATCGTTTACCGATTGAGTAGCTGGTCATACCATGAGCTCTGCAGTCTCTGCTCCAACAACCGCCTTGAGGGCTATCCGAGCATCGTGAACACCGCTGATGCAGTGCGGACAGTACGCCAAGCGCAGCACAGCCTTTGGGGCAGCTATCTTGGTTCCGCACACGGTGCACCGCTTGCCTCCCCAGGTCTTGAGGAAGTCGTTTTGTGACGGCGTATGTGCGAGCTCCTTAACGCGCTCTTCGAGCAGATCGACCGCACTGTTCCTGCTGCTATCCTCGGGCCACGCAAGCAATGCCGCCTGCCGCATCGCGGCGAAAGCAGCCTCACATTCGACTAGCAGCGATGCGCGTTGCTCCGTTGTCGCGAGGGTCATCTGGCGCGCCAGGAACAGGATCGCATTATCGCATCCGGCGAACTGACAGAAATGCATGAAAGCCGGGTCGGCAGGATCAATCATGAGGTACTACAGGCTTCTCTGACTCGTTACACAGATCGATCAGGAGCGAAACCGTCACGGCATTAAAATCTCTCTGATGCTTGAATGTCGGTCCCAGGAGCACCTTTACTATCTTGAAAAGCACCTTCTTTACAGCAACGATACACGGCCCGACGAAGCGCCGATGCGAGGATATTTCGCGCTCCTTGATGTCAACCGAGTAGATCTGACACAAGCGACGCAACAGCTCTAGTCGGTACGGAGAGGTAGAGAACCCATCCGTCGACGGCCCGAGCCTAAGCTCTCGTACATGCTCCTGCTCCGCAGTCGCACACAGACCGCGAGTCTCGAGTTCAGCGACACGCGCAGCAGTTCGAGCAGCCAAAGCAACATCGCGCTCCCCACACACCGAAAACCACGCTGAAGAATTGTGAGTGTTATCCATAAATCCCTTGCGAACGCCAGGGTATCACAAAAATCGGTGGCGATGAAGCTCGACGAAGCGCAACCTAAAGAACTCATCTCGCTTGGTGATATATCCACTCTCTAGCCCGGCGATAGCCGAAAAGAGGACCGCTGCACCCTTTAAAATCTTAGGGCCCGGGCGGTACAGCCCAGTACCCTCACAAAAGATAACTTCACCCCGCTTAACAGCTGGAATACCCTCCCATTCAGGTACCCGTTCGAGAAGCGAGAGCGTCTTGACGCTCTCTTCGAGCGAGTACCCTTCCGGGGCAACGACTACCACATCCGGCTTGAACGCTTCGATCTCGCGCCACGTCGTGGCCTTGTCAGTCTCACCCAGAGCCAAGAGTTGCGGTTGGGCCGAAGCGGTTTTGATGATATCAGGAATCCACCTGCCTGCGACCCTGAGGGGGTTGACGCTCGAAAGGACGGTAACCTTCTTATTCTTCATCCTGGGATAGAAGTTGTCGCCCCAGTCCATGAGCTGCGCCTTCAACCGATTAGTGAGCTCGCGTCCCTCACGCGCCCTACCTATCAGCACCCCGATCTCTTCGAACGCATCGTACATAAACTGAAGCGACCGAATCGAAAAGGAGCGCACCCGAACACGTCGCCCGAGCTCTTTTTCTAACACCCCCTCAGCCCAACTACAGAACGGTGCCGGTTCAGGATCCGAAACAACGGTCAGAACGAGCTCTGGATTCGTACCCAAGAGCTTCTCGATATCTATCGGAAACGGAGAGAGGCCCTGAGCGAGCTTTATGATATCGGGGTTCTTACTAGTCGTTGCCAGTAGAGAGGGCGCAGTAACAACCGAGGAAACGACCGCGGCCTCCGGAGGCTGACACGCGTGACACACCCCGACAAGGTCTGCTCCAGCACCAAGATAGGCAACGATATCAGTGAGAAACGGTTGAAGGGTTACAATCCGCATGAGCGTTTATCCAGTCTACAACTACCGAGCCCGCGCGGAGCGGGCCTCTATCCTGGTAGTTTACCCTCTCCGAGGCTTGGGGAAACAGGTATTCTTTTTATCAGTGAGAACCGGTTGAAGGGTCACAATCCGCATGAGCGTTCATCCAGTGTACAACTACTGAGCCGACGCGGAGCGGGGCTCTCATTGGGTAGTTTACCTCTCCGGGGCTTGAGGAAACAGGTATTCTATTTTCAGGGTCAATCCCTCTCGACAACCCCCTGACAATAAAGGGATTGACGGAAGCAAGCACAAAAAGACACTCTTACGTATACGTCCTGTGAAATCCGTATTACCGATGTACTTCAAGCGTCCCATGAGACAACGATCCTCCTCTCTGTATCTTACACGTCGCGCTCTCCAACTGCGCGTAACGCTTACAGCGGCCACAGCGATGCTCGCCATCGCGTGCAGCAGCAACACCCCGCACATCACCCCGCTTCTCAATCAAGGCATCATCCCAGTCAGCACCGATAATCCCTACGTAGGATCGAACCTCTTTCTCGGAAAGGAGATGGAGACGAGCACATACCTGCACAACTTCCTGAGGCAGCGCGGCGCTCCGCAAGCGATCGAACTTCGAGGCTCGAGCGACACATCAGCAGAAGCTCGTCTGTATTATGCCGGGCGGCGCGAATACTACATCGCAACACCATCGCTCGATAAGACAACCAAGATCCGCGAGTGGATCATCCGCGGGCCGTATGCGGTTGAACGCGAAAACTTCAAACAGGTCTCCCTCCTCCCCGCAGCAGATCGAGCAGTGTTCGAGATCTTTGGGAGAAAAGAGGTAATAGGACAGGAAGCTATCGCTCTCGAACGGAGATACATCGCCCCCGCTTTCGTACCTACTCCGACACCGGTGCCGACTCGCAGGCCACAACCCAAGAAGAAACCCTCCGGTGAAGCAGGCGCCGCTCAGGCAACCCCTACGCCATCCGCCCCGATGAACTTCGACCAACGCGCCCTTTTGGAGGCTAAGGAATTTGCCGAACGCGCTCCGAACGGCGATGTGATCCACACCGTCAAATCTCCAACTGAGACCATGACGTCGATCTCCAACTGGTATTCCGGGTCGAGCAACAACACAAAGAAGATATCAGAGAAGAACAATATGCCCGAGGATGCCAAACTCACGCCCGGCACGAAGGTGTTCGTGCCTGCGGAGATCGTAACGAATCCCAAGACCATGAAGGACTAACCTACGCTCCTCGGGTTTTATCGCAGCACAACGAAGCTGCACGTGTCGCGCTATTAGAAAAGGAGCACTCGTATGAAGAAACTGTGGGGCGGTAGATTTTCGGCTACCGCGGATGATTTCGCCGAATCCTTCGGAGCCTCGATTCACTTCGACTACCGTTTCGCGCCCTACGACATTCAGGGCAGCATCGCTCACGCCTCGATGCTCGGAAAGACCGGTATCATCTCGAAGGAAGAGGCGCACACGATCGTTGCAGGATTGGAAACCTTACGCGAGCGCGTTGATCTTGGGGAGATCGACTTCAGCCCCAAGGACGAAGACATCCACATGAATATTGAGCGCCACCTGACCGAGCTGATCGGACCGGTAGCAGGAAAGCTCCACACAGCGCGCAGCCGAAACGATCAGGTTGCCCTCGATTTTCACCTCTTCATACGGGCCAATCTGGTCGAAGTAGTAGAGAGCCTACACACACTCCAACGCACCCTGGCAGAGAAAGCCGAATCGAACCTCGATGTGGTGATGCCCGGATACACCCATCTGCAACGAGCACAGCCCGTTCTCTTTGCTCACCACCTGCTCGCGTATGCTCAGATGTGCCAACGGGACATCTCGAGGCTGTGCGACCTCTGGAAGCGGGTGAACGTACTCCCGCTTGGAGCCGGAGCTCTCGCGGGCACCACCTTTCCGATCGACCGAACCCTGGTAGCAAAGCTTCTCAATTTCGATTCCGTGTACGAAAACAGCATGGATGCCGTAAGTGACAGGGACTTCGCGCTCGAATTCCTCTCGTGCTGCGCCACCATCATGATGCACCTCTCTCGACTGTGCGAAGAGATTATTCTTTGGTCCACCGGCGAATTCGGCTTCATCGAGCTCCACGACTCACTCTCAACCGGCAGCAGCATCATGCCGCAGAAGAAAAACCCCGATTTCGCAGAGCTTATTCGAGGCAAGACCGGGCGCGTGTACGGGGCGCTGATCTCGCTCTACACAGTGATGAAGGGACTACCGCTTACCTACAATAAAGACATGCAAGAGGATAAAGAGGGGGTCTTTGATACCCTCGACACAGTTCTCGGTTCTCTGCGCCTCTCGGCCGATATGATTCGCACCCTCAACGTCAAGCGCGATGCGATGCGCAAAAGTGCCGAAGGAGGGTTTACCAACGCAACCGACGCTGCCGACTATTTGGCGAAGAAGGGCCTCCCATTCCGAGAGGCTCATGAGGTTGTAGGAAAACTCGTCAGCTACTGCATCGCTCACGGGAAAGACCTGGGCCAACTCTCGCTCGAAGACTTCACTTCCATATCACCGCTCTTTGAGAGCGACATCTATCAAGCGATAAATATAGATACCGTCGTTAACCGACGCACCACCGTGGGAGGAACCGCAGCAAGCGCCGTGCAGAATCAACTGACAGCTCTTCGGGGGAATGAGGATGAGACTTACGCATGGCTTCGTGGCAAGGAAAAGGTAACCAGTCCTCACAAACCATCCGTTGCATGAAGCGGCTCATCGAGTTTTTGAGTGGATAAGATCGGGACGTGACCTTGCTCGTGCACGTAAATGTAAGCGTATCCGCAAGAGGGTTCATAGTGGCTGAACACATACATTGGAAAGCATGACGCCAACACTCGTGAGCAAAAGCTTCCCGGCGCGATACTCGTCCGTGGAGACGTGATGGGCCGAATGAGACCACTACGTGCGATCGGCGATAATCGCCTTTAAGGATTTAAGGAGCGCTTCCTTTAATTTTTGCTTTTGCTCGTCTTGCTGCTGCTGCTGCTTTCGTTGCTCCCTAAGCTGTTCCTGCTTTTTCCTACCCTCATCCTTGAACTCTTGCACCTCATCAGCCTTTTCCGGTGAAATGTGCCTGAGTCCCTCGAAGGCATACCCGTACTGAACCTCAAGGAGAACGTAACGGAGATCCTGGGCCTCGGCGTCCCAGACCGGACAGATATCGACGGCAAAATCGTTAAGACTTCGAGTCACCCCCGACTTAACGACCTCCTTTGCGAATTCGCGCGCAAAGGTCTCCGCCATAGTAGTAAGCTTGCTGAGCGATTCCCCCGCTCGCTGGTTGATCTCCTCTTGCGGCATGACTCCCGCAAGCTGCTGCTGAAAGATCCCCCGCACTACTTGTTTAGTAGCGCGACCCCGTCCACCTAACGAGATGTTGGCTGCGATATCG
Source organism: Bdellovibrionota bacterium (assembly GCA_044351795.1). Classification (GTDB taxonomy): domain Bacteria; phylum Bdellovibrionota_C; class UBA2361; order UBA2361; family OMII01; genus OMII01. The sequence continues at coordinate 22,124 of JBILFA010000048.1, forward strand.
CTGAGCGAAGCCTTGGCGTAGTGAGCAACCAGCTTGAGCTCATCATGCCCCTGCATGATCATGCGAAACTCGGCCTTTTCCTCCCCAAACTGCGTCTTGTAGCGCGTCACAGGGATCTCCTCCTCAACGATCGGAGTCTCCATGCACTGAAGCGCTTTAACTAGAAAGCCCTTAACTGAGCCGCTCTGTTGAATAGACCTCATCGCCAGCTCTGCAAGAATCTTCTCTCCCGTTCCGGTGGCTGTATGCCCATTTACTACCTTGTTAACCCTTCTCGCATACTGAGCCAGTATGTCTCCGACCTCGCCGCTATCAGACTCAATAATCGGCTCTCCATTACAATCCCTTCTGCTACGCAGCACGAGCGCTCCTCCTGAGCTCCGGCTCGACTTGATAAAGATAGGATCAGGATGCGACAAAAGCTGATGAGCATCAGTAGCAAGCTGCTCATTCGCATCTTCCCAAGGGACGTCCGAGCGCGCGAGCACTACGGAGAAGCCCTCCATATTATTGAGGATCGAACCCAGGAGCTGAAGGCGATTATCGAACTCCTTGGATGCCTCCGCATTATCTGTTTGTCGTGTTAACTTCAGGCGATGCGCTAGCTGCATGACGCCGCGGTTGTTAGAGACGACAAACCGTCTTTCACCATCATGCACGACAGCAAATCCTTGCTGAGTATCTTCGAAGACCCAAATCTTCTTCTCGCGTGGATCTGCTCCCTTTATCTCTTCGAGGGGAAAGCCTGCGAGATCGATCTTAGAAAACTCGACTGCACGCATGGGCGGATGAATCGCACGCGCATCGAGAAAATTCGGTTGCTCGAGACCCGTCCACGACAAGGTCGAAGCTATCGTGCGCTGACCAACTTTATCCGTGATAGTGACCTCTTCGTCCCGAGTGCTCGAGCGCGTCTGCCGCACTAAGTTTTCCCCGAGCGCGTCACGACTGATCTCCAGCTCCGGGGGAGTTTCGATGCGCACGACTCGAACTTCAAAATCGCCACCGGCAGACGGCAGTTTGTTTCGATATTCCTGGTCGCTGGAATAAAGTTCGTCTACATCGCACCCGATCTGAGTGAGCAGCTTGTCGCCGAGTATCTCGAGGAGACGCCCCGTGCTGTAAGTCTCGCCATCCTCTACGACTGATGACTTCACACCCGCATACTTTTGCAAACGGTCGCTCTCATACGAGCGAGCTACGTGAAATACATTTGCCGTTCCCCTAGGGGGGGGAGTCGGAAGGGTAACGTTCGCAGCATCAGCAGCACGTTGAAATCGCTCATGAGAAACGACCCACTTCTTACCGTCCCAGAAGTTGTGGAGACCAGGAACTTCCAGCAGCAGCGCTGTGTTCCTATCCAGCGGGGCAGCTGACGCCTTCTGCTCTTCGACCCGAGCAGCGGACTCCTTCCCTGCGGGTGGGGAAGGGCGAGATGGGGTATTTAAGTCAGCGGCGGCGGAATCCGCTTTACGCGAAAACATATCTACAGGCTCCCGAACCCGCGAGCATGCGGGCCTCTTCTGATTTTACCTACCTCTGATATGGAGCCTCTCCGGCTGGATGTGCCGTGGGGCGATACGCCTGAGATGCCTTTCCCCCCTGTTTCCCCCCTGGAGGTTTCCCCCCTGGAGGCCCCCTACTTTGGTTCCCCCTGGGAGCCTCTGGAGGCTCCCTACTCGCGCAAGCCACTTTTCCTCTCAATGCGCATCGACCGATTCCGGTTGGACTTTATTGCCCAAAATCGGAGCAGTTGTCTTTCTCTCTTGTTCTTTGGCTAGTGGAGAGGGGGTCTCCAGGAGACGACTCGTCATTAGACAGGTATCAAGTAGGCCCCCTCCACAAGGCTAAATGAGCTCCTTGCTCAACTACCACCCCACGCGCTCACTGAGAGAAATACTTAGGTTGATGTCGAGTCCATGATTGCTTGCAACTCAGCTAACAGGTTTCGGCCATTTCCGTAACCCGCTTGCATTATCTGTGTCAGAGCTTCTCTTGCAAGCTCAATATCGTTTGACTGTGCGACATTAAGAAGCGCTAGGAGATCTACTCGGTCTTGTAATCTAGAGATGTCATGGTGTGATAC
>JBILFA010000143.1:0-8211 GCA_044351795.1 Bdellovibrionota bacterium
CGCGATCTTTCACCAAGACGTCCGGATGAGGAGAGACGTACGCTGCCCGTGGATTGATGGAGCCAGTGTGCGGAAGCAGTGTTTGAGGGGAGATGTCTGCAAATAAGGCAGGTGATGAGCACATAGACGGCGCGTGTAATGAAAATTCATTACACGCGCCTCAACCGTCCGTCAAAACCTACCTATTGAGCCTGTGGAATCAATTCAATTGAATCCATAGGAGAAGGCTCAATAGTTTGCGAAGAGGGGGCATTTTCAGCAGGTACGGTGACGATTTTCACCAGCACCTGCACTATTTCGTCCCCTCGCAAGACCCAGGACTGAAAATAGGTTTCCCCATTTGCAACCCAATACGTCTTCCCGTTGCTCCAGTAGCTCTTTTCCCAACCCGTGACGGGTAGGGCATGCTTGGGGATTCTGGTCCCGAAGCAGCTAAAGGGTTCGACGAAAACGTTCGAACACTTCGCCGAGCCACTTTGCCCTGTCCGCCAGTGGGCTCCGCCATCTGTGGCATAATGCATCTGGCCATCCAGGCAATACGAAACCGTACCGCCGAATGGGACCGGATGCCATTCTTCACCCACAACGACTGGAACCAGAATCACTGGAGGGCCGGCAAAGCGACAAAAAAATTGGGCCTTTGCCTCTCCGCCTAAGACGCTCAGTAACGCAAATACCAACACAGAAAAAAAACGCACCATACGACACCCCGACCTTTCATGGTATTGGGGACTTTCTTGTACGCTCCTTCTAAAATTGCAGCTCCTATTCTGCCTGCAGGATTCTTACTCCTCCAGGCAGAACAGATGCTCCATTTAAGATTGTGTCGGTGATACAACCTTCTATCTAGTGCTCATCTACCCACCTTTAAGCGTAAGTGAAATGCATTTGCTAATCAAACAACCCCGGGGAATCAAGTTCGACATCGCTGCATTTGGTGCATCTTCCGATACCTTTTCACTTAGCAATCAGGGTATTACGGACGAGGTGCTAGTGGTTTCTATTGCGTTTTGCAGCTACACTCGGCGAAAACACCATAGAAATTACTAGTGTTCCTTGCGACAGAATTAGGACTTTGCGTGCCAAAGCTTTCTGCAAGGGGCATTAGTAACAGCAGCAGTTAGGCATTTAGTGCGCATAGTAATAGACCGCTCGAGTGAGAGATACTGATGAAGACGGAAGGATTCATAGCTTCGCCAGCAGGAGAGCTCTTCTATCTTCGCAATGGATCAAAGGATACAGCGCCGCTTGTGTGTGTGCATGGCGGACCGGGATTCACCTCCTACACCCTGCAACCGTTATTCGGGCTCTCTGATCTTCTCCCTGTAGTTTGTTACGACCAAGCAGGCTGCGGCAGGGCACGGCGCGCTGGAGGGCGAAAGGTGTTCTCAATCGAAGGCTTTGTCGACGAACTGGAAGCGCTCCGCAGCGAGCTCAACTTCGAGCGCATGCATCTCCTTGGGCACTCCTTTGGCGCTTTGATTCTCGGGGAGTATGCGCTGCGGTATCCCGCTCATGTCGCGAGTGCGATCTTCTCCTCGGCATCGATAGATATCCCGCGTTGGATCGCGGACGGACAACGCCTTCTCTCCCAGATGCCGCTGCGCGAGAAGATGATACTCAAAGAGGGTATGAGGACGGGTGCTATGCGTGCACCGGAATTTCTGAGTGCTCTCGATCTGTATTACAGAAGGCATGTGAACGGAACCTCGGAGATGCCGGAGAGTTTTAGCCGATCGATTGCCGAGAGTGACAATCAGGCGTATGAGACGATCTGGGGCCCAAACGAGTTGTGCATTACCGGTTATATTCGTGATTATTCGCTGACGCCGCGTCTGCCCGATCTTCGCTGTCCTGCGATGTTCATGTGTGGACGTTTCGACGAGGCCACCCCCGAAACGCACGCTCTGTTCGCATCGCTCGTTGCCGGGAGTCGCTATCACGTTTTTGAGCACAGTGCGCACAACACACTGATTACCGAAGAGGCTGAGGTTTTGCGGGTAGTGCGGGATTTTCTGCAAGGAACGTAGATGGGTGCGACCAGAGGATAGTAAGATCAATTCACTTGAGGTCTCACGGCAATTCATCAGCAGAGCTACTGAACGGATGCAGGCAGAGGTCATCGAATCGCAGAACCGCCCGTCACAGTCTCTCTGCTTTAGCAGCGTAACAAGCTTTCGACTAGGATATCTTCGTCTATGCTTTCCCAGTGAATCCCAGCGCCGCCGCCGATTAACCTCCACGCCATGCGTTGTTTCGGCGTTGCCTTGCGCAGCCGCTCAGACCATTCAAGAGGCATGCGAATTTCTCGACCATCGGAAAGCGTGACCACGAGGGCATTTCTGGTAATATCTACATCCTCAACAAGCGGTTCGAATGCCACTTTTCTATTCATCGAAGAACTCATTCCATTTCCTCTCAAACAGCCTGTGCTGTTTCTCAATAATAGCACGAATCCTAGCGAGCTCTGTAGCGCTGAATCCTTTGCTTTTCGCCATTCGGATTGGCTTGATCCAAAACTTTGCATATGCAGCATCTTTTTCGACATGAATATGCACCGGCTCACCGCGGTCGAGAGAGACGAAAAAGAAGCGATATCCTCTTAGGATCAGTACGGTCGGCGGTTGAGGCATGATATCAATAGGATAACGATTCAATCAACCCGAGAACTCGCGTAGAGACGAGTTGCAGCGTATCCTTGCATTGCCTCGCTAACGATCCAAAGACCTTATGAGAAGCTCTCAGACTAGTTTCTCACACCAGTACATGGCACTGCTCGAACCGACCGATAGCGATACCTGCCATCTCTCCTCAGCAGGCGTCATATCCGCGCTGGTCAAAATGATTTGTTTGGGAGGTGCTATGTAACATGGAACAGAAGCCCATTGCGGAGGAAAATTTGAGTAGCATTTTCCTCTGAGCTATCTTTTTACCACTTTACCAAGCAGCAATGTCTATGTTTTGTCCCGAACAAAGAGGAAACACGGCTCACTTCGGCGAACTTGTTGCGCCATCAATGAAGATGGATGAAGCTTCCCACGAGAAAAAATCCCCGCGTCCCCATCAGAAAGAAGCAGTCAGAGATCTCGTCAAGGCCCTAAGCGCTTCAGGAAGCGACGTCCGCGCGCAAGGTCACATGGCCTGTGGTACAGGGAAAACAATGGTCGCCCTCTGGGTGGCTGAGGCGATGCAGGCGGAGAGGACACTTCTCGCTGAACCTAGTCTTCCGCTAATCGCCCAAAACCTAAAAGAATGGAGAGAAAACGCAAGAGGCCCAACGCCGGAAGTACTGGTTGTCTGTAGTGACCAGACAGTCGTTAGACCAAATCAGGACGAGGTAAGGGTAGACCTCGGCGACATCCCTGCCCGAGTGACAAATAGTCCAGAAGAAATAGCCCAGTTCCTCAAGAGCAAGTCAGCGCGAAAAATTCTGATGTCGACCTACCATTCTCTTCCTCTTCTTGGAAAAGCCATGGAGACAAGAGGAACTGAACGATTTGATATCGCTATTGCGGATGAGGCACATAGAACAGCCGCGAAAGAGGACGGTGCCTTTACGATATTCCACGATCCAGAAGCAATTCGCTCGAAAGCTAGACTTTATCTCACTGCGACTCCCAAAATTTATGAGGGTGACAGCGAAGTAAAAATATCCATGGATGACGAATCTATTTTTGGGAAAGTCGCCCATTCTCTCCCGTTCAGTAGGGCGATTGAACTTGGGCTTCTGACTGACTATCGCCTGGTCGTTGCAACACTCCCGGAAAATTATGCTGGTAAGAAAGGAGAGCCCGTATCGAAAGAGATGAGAGACGCTGTAGCGCAGCTTGCTGTCTTAAGAGCAATAGAAACATACAATCTCTCTAAAGTCGTTTCATTTCATAACTCAGTTGCCAGGGCCCATGCATTTGCGAAATCCTTTGAAGTTACGGGTGCAAAATACCTAAAAGGCCGCTCAATTTGGGCTCACGGAGTTGATGGAACAATGCCTTCGGGTACCCGCGATACTTTACTAAAGCTGCTATCCGAACGTCCCCAAAATGCGCTGTCACTTATATCAAACTGTCGCTGCCTAACTGAGGGAATTGATATCCCAGCAATTGATGGAATAGTTTTTTTTGACCCTAAGAGGGGCGAGGTAGACATTGTTCAGGCAATTGGACGGGCGATTAGACAGTCGACTAGCACTAATAAAGATTACGGAACAATAATTGTCCCTCTTGTTGTCCCAGAGAATGCTGAGAGCGCAGACTTTCTTGATAGCACACCGTATCGGTATGTCGCGCAGATCATGCGGGCGTTGAGAGCACATGATGATAGGTTCGAGGTCAGGACGAGCGACATGCTCGTAGAATATGCGAGTAATCAGCGCGGGCATCGCGGATCATCTGAGTCTGTGATATTTAATCCGGAGGGACTCAGCACTAACCTGATCGAGCGCCTCTCCATCAAAATTCTTAAAATCGGCGCTGGAATGAGGGGAAGTCCTTTGACCGAGGAACTTATTATCAGGGCGGCGATTCAGCATTTTGAGAAAACAGGGAACTGGCCGACAAATAATGATTCAACGAGTAGTATCCCACTTCTTCCAGGGGACAACTGGGCGGCTGTAAGTTTGGCTTTGTCTAGGGGGTATAGAGGTCTCGAATCGGGAAAATCTCTGGCAAAAATTCTTGGGCCCACCAAGAAGGCATTTGGTTCGGAAATTCGCACTGTAGGAACTCCTCTAACGGAGCAAATAATTGTGGAAGCTGCTGTAGAGCATTTCGAGCGCACCCAAAAATGGCCAACGCAAGAAACTGTTGAGGATATTCCACTCCTGCCGGGGGACAATTGGACGGCAATTAATGCAGCAGGATACCTAGGTCAAAGAGGGTTAGAGAAAGGCAGAACACTACCGAGGATTCTTGCTCCGATTAAAGCCGGATACGGCACCAAGATTCGAAATGAGGGAGGGGCACTTTCGGAGGCGACTATTATCGAAGCCGCAGTGCAGCATTTTAAAAAGACGGGAATGTGGCCCTCGTGTAACGACAGATCAAGTGAAATACCACTTTTACCTGGAAGCACTTGGGGCACCATCAATTCTGCAGGAAGACAAGGTAACAGAGGTCTTGGTAAGGGCCGGTTGCTAACTAAAATTCTAGCCCCCGTAAAAGAGCACTATAGAAATAACCCCGATGCGCGTTAGGAAAGTCGTGACAGCCACGACTTTGCGCGAACTTCCTGATTTTACAGAGATTTTGAATACCTAATCTAAATCTGATAGTATCCCGGTCTAACTGTGTAGTTCCTCTCACTCACCAAAGCGAGCTGGTAGGCGATCTCCTTCTTGGGAGAAACGGACTGTAAGCTACTTTTGTGATTGTGAGGCCCAAATTATTTTGGAGCCTTGTATGCGATTTGGAATCGTAAAGAACGCCACTATAAATGGCGACACCGACAAACGTGATTTTCGTTCTGCGCCGGAGCCGCTCGGTCGAGACAGCTACGGAGAGATAGAAGAGAAGCTCGGGTATGTTTTTCAGGATCGTGCCTGGCTCGAGCGGGCAGTAACGCACCGCTCGGTACACGCCAAGGGAACCAAGAGCGACTACGAACGGCTGGAATTTTTGGGAGACGCTGTGTTTGACCTTGCGGTCGCACATCTGCTCCTTGATCAGCACCCTAATGCACGAGAGGGAGAGCTTTCCAAGATGCGAGCTGCTCTCGTCAACACCTCTTCCTTAGCTGAAATCGCGCGTGAGCTCGAGCTCGGAAAATTCATCCGCTTGAGCCGCGGAGAGTTGGCGAGTGGGGGAGCGGAGAGAGCGTCGATTTTAGCAGATGTGCTCGAAGCCGTTGTGGGAGCCGTATATCGAGAAGGGGGGTACGACGTAGCTCGTGCCTGCGTCGAAGGACTCGTCGGCGATCGACTCGTTACCGTCACCCCGCGTGACCCCAAGACGGAGCTCCAGGAGGCTTTGCATGCTTCAGGGAGCGAGGCTCCGGTATACCGATTGGAGTGCGTGGAGGGGCCCGAGCATGCCCCGGTGTTCATCTCGGTGGTCGAGGTGGACGGGCAGATCGTTGGTCGCGGTCGCGGTCCGACGAAGAAAGCTTCGCAGCAAACCGCTGCGGAGGAGGCGCTTCAGCACTTGAAGGGTGGCGACGAGCTCGACCAAACCTTCATGGTTGCGCCCGAGAGTTCGGACGATGACGAGTCCGATGATGAGGATTCTGAGGCTTCGGTCGCAGAAACCAACGACAGTAGTAATGTGTCAGAGGTGTAACGTGACTCAGAATAAATCGCTTCCAACGATCTGTATCGTCGGAAGAACAAATGTCGGCAAATCTACCCTCTTTAATGCCCTCGCAGGAAGGCGCAAGGCGGTCATCAAGGATCAACCGGGAGTAACCCGCGATCGCTACTACGAGGTCGTAACGCGGTTCGACATACCTTTTACCCTTGTCGATACCGGCGCTTTGGTCGGAGAGGAGGATATCGCATTGCACGAGTCTGTTCGTGCTCAGAGCGAGCTTGCAATGCGGCAGAGCGACGTCGTGATTGTGGTGTTCGACGGCCTGCATGGCCTACACCCCCTTGACGCAGACGTTGTGGAGCTTGCTCGACAGATCGGCAAGCCTACGATCTTTGTCGCCAATAAGTGTGAGAAGCCGTCGGCGGCTTTGAACGCTACGGAGCTCTACGGCCTCGGTGTGGATGAGATTATTCCCATTAGCGCTGCTCATCGCCGTGGTATCAGGGATCTCATGGCGAAGGTCGAGGAGATCATCGGCACGCTCGATATCGATGGTAGCTTCGTGCGCGAGAGTAAAGGGGACTTCACAGAGGAGGGCGACCTCAAGACGCTCGAGTCAGGGAATGAGGAGCAGGATCTCGATGCGCTTGAGCAGGAGGAGATCGCGACAGCCCCAGAGGACGACTCAGATCGCTCGATAAATATCTCGATCATCGGCAAACCCAACGTCGGCAAGAGCACCTTCGTGAACACCCTGTTGGGTGAGGAGCGTATGATCACCTCGCCGATTGCGGGTACGACGCGCGACAGCATCAAGAGCGATCTCGGCCGCAATGGTAGGCGCTTTGCGATCGTTGATACCGCTGGTCTGCGAAAGAAGGCGGGAGTCAAAGACAATACGGTCGAGCGATTCAGCAACATTCGAACCTTACGCTCGCTCGTTCAGAGCGATGTAGCCGTCTTTTTGCTCGATGCAGCAGAGGGTGTTCCAACGGAGCAGGACGCTCGTATCGTAGGACTCGCCCATGAGAAGGGAAAGTCCTTGGTGATAGTGGTCAACAAGTGGGATCTGATTGAGAAGGATTCCCGCACTGCTGAAGCGTATCGACACGCGGTTCGTTCGGTGTTCAAGTTCGCTGCGTACGCGCCGGTAATATTCGTATCGGCGCTCACAGGACAGCGTTGTTTGAGCGTACTCGACGAGGTGGTAAAGGTCTATGAAGCTTCCAAGGTGCGTCTGAGTACCGCAGAGGTCAACAAGATCTTCACGGATGCTTTCACGTCCAAGCCGCCGCCTGTGTATCGAGGTGTTCCGATTAAGCTGCTGTATGCCACGCAGGTAGCTACAAAACCACCGACCTTCGCGGTGTTCGTGAATCACCCTGATCGGTTGCGTTTCAATTACGAGCGCTACCTGAAGAATACGCTGCGCAAATTGTATCCCTTTGAGGGAAATGACGTGCGGATTCTCTTCCGGCGCCGCAGCCGTATCACCAACGATCGAAGGCGCGCCGCTTAAGAGCTTATCCATGAAGCAAGGCGAGATTGGCAGCTCAACGCATCTTAGTCTCGAGGAGCTGAGATCGCATAAAGCTGCCCTCGCTAGCGTTTCCATTCCCGGATTCTACGAGGGCGATTCTCTGGCGCGTCGACACGTTGCAAGAGTTAGCGACGAAGGGGAGCTACGATCCGCTGACGCTCCCGTGTGCACCCTCCGTGCGGTATCTCGATGTCTTGCGCGCCGTCCGGCGCGAATTCGTCTTTCAAGACGCAGTGGTCTTTGCGCCAGGACACGGGAGCGACGTAAGTCACTGCGAGGCGTTCCATGCTGCACGAAAGATTGTCAATCTCGAGATCGATCCGATGTATGTCGAGATGATGCGTGCTCAGTATTCGGGTGATTCTCACGTCACGTCTTATTTGGGAGATGCGAGAAGCTTCGTCCCGGATGAACAGGCTAACGTCATCG
>JBILFA010000049.1:0-23746 GCA_044351795.1 Bdellovibrionota bacterium
ACTCTCTGGATCATAGAGGTAGACGCGGACCCCTTCTCTAAGACAAGTTCTACCGCCTTATCGTAAAACGGGTCGAACTCTTCCTGTTCAGCATCGCCAGAGGCTCCGCCTTCTCCACTCTCCTCACTCTCTTCATTTAGAGCCTTCTCACAAGCCGAGATAATATTCTCATCGTATTGAGGGGCACACTGGCTTTTGAGCGATGAAACAACCTTTTGTACCTCTTGATCAGATACGAATGCTCCGTGGATGCGCTTGAGGGGCACCGCACCGGGTAGCATAAATAGCATGTCGCCCTTGCCCAACAGCTTCTCAGAGCCCATCGAATCGAGGATCGTGCGCGAGTCGATGCGGCTCGATACACGGAACGATAATCGCGCTGGAAAGTTTGCTTTAATCAGACCGGTGATGACGTCTACTGAGGGCCGCTGCGTGGCCACAATCAGGTGAATACCGGCAGCACGGGCCTTTTGAGCCAGCCTGGTAATCAGCTCCTCGATCTCGCGCCCGACGGTCAACATGAGGTCTGCTAATTCATCAATAACGATAACCAGCTTAGGGAGCGGCTTAAGCTGCTCCGGTGCGACCGACTCTACCGATTGGGAAGGTTGAGTCTCCTCTTCTACCGGCACCTCCATTGAGAGGGGAAGCTCCTCTTGGCGGTCGTCGCCTCTCCCCGATTTAGCTCCGGGAGCCTCTCCTCCGGCAACGACCTGATTGTACCCGTCGATGTTACGAACACCGAATTTCTGCATGTAACGATACCGCCGGTCCATCTCTTTGACTGCCCAGCTAAGAACTGCTTTGGCCTGGCGCGGGTCAGTAACGACCGGAACCCTGAGATGGGGAATGCCGTCGTAAATACTCAACTCGAGCACCTTGGGATCAATCAGAATTAAACCCAATTCAGACGGGTGCGCTCTATAGAGAAGACTCAAGAGCAATGCGTTGATACACACTGACTTACCCGTGCCTGTCGCCCCTGCCATGAGAAGATGCGGCATCGTCGCGATATCAACCACCACGCTGTCGCCGTAGGTGTCTTTACCCAGCGGAACACTCAGGGTCGAATCAGCGTTTATGAATGCTTCACTCTCGAGACACTCGCGCAATCGTACCATCGCACGATGCTTGTTCGGCACCTCGATACCGACCGTGCCCCTCTTGGGAATCGGCGCTATGATACGGATACTGCTTGCCTTGAGACTCATCGACAAGTCGTCCTGGAGTGCCGCTATGCGACCTACCTTTACCCCCGGTGCCGGCTCGAACTCGAAAAGAGTGATTACCGGCCCAGGGTGCACTTGGGTAACCCGTCCCGCGATGTTGAAATCTCTCAACTTCGCTTCGATCTGCTCAGCCTTCTGCCGCAATTCCTCATCGTCCTCACCTACATCATCGCACTCCTCCCGATTGAGCAGCGCCACGTCCGGCGGCACATAGGATTCGAAAGCAGGCGCGCCTTGCGGAGCCGCGTCCTTCTCCCCCTTTGACTTCGAATCGACGTTGTTACGCAGCTTCTTGGCAGGCACTGGTTCCGCCGGCTTCGGCTTCACAATGATAGGATCTGCACGCTCGTACGCCACCGCTCTTTCTACTCCACGCGCCGCAAGCGGCTCAAAAGCCTTGGCCGCAAGGGGCTCAAACTGAGAACCCGCCTGCACTACATTCTTTCGCAAACGCGGTCTCGGGAGCGCTGGCTCCTGAGTCGGTGGCGCGGAGCGCGAGAAGAAGATCGCACCAAGCGCCTTAAAACTACGGACAGTTGTACGGGTCGCCATTCCGACCGTAGCTGCTAGAGCGCGACTCATAGCCAGCGGCATCCGCACAAAACAGCAGGTACACCCAACCTGCACTAGCCATCGTAGCCCGTGAGCTACATCACCAACGGAGCGTTGTGCCAGGATCGCAGCACTGACGGCACATACCAAAAAAACCCACAAAAACGCTCCCCCCAGCCCAAACGTGCCGAGAAGCGACCTCTTCACTGCTTCTCCCAAGGTTCCGCCCCACCGCTCGTTGAGGATGAGCGCCAAGAAAGAAGAGACACCAACCACCATTGCCACCAAGGATACGGAAACTATCGGTATGTTGTAGAGGCGTGGGCGCTGTTCTACGCTGCGGTTTCTAAAGAGGGCCAACCACACCAGCGCTCCGACCGGCAAAAGGGATGCCAGACCAAATGTACCTGCTAGAAGGGTGGCGAGCACATGCCCGAGAGGGCCCATGATGTTTCCACTCGGTACTAGGGATCGGCCTGACAAGAGCATGAACCCGTGCGAGGAGAGCGACAACAACACGATTATCGCCGCGGCAAATAATACGAGCGAGATCACGTCACGAACCCATACCTGAGGACGCAGAACACCCAAGGATGGCGGTGTCTTGCCCCGAGCTGGCGCTACCTTAGCCGACCGTTGTGTTTTGACTCGAGTGGAGGATCGTCTCTTTTGAACTGCTGACATGTGTACCGAGCATGCATACCTCCCCCGCACTCAGGGGATTGTGTTATTATCAACTGGAGCGCCTCAATACTGACGGATTACACGCACTCCCAAACTATCGTTCGAATTGTAGCATCTGGACAACTTTCGCCCTAGAGGGTTTTTCCCAGTCATCGAGCTGCGGTTATTTCAAGACCAGAAACTCTTGCTCCCGTCGAGTGTTGAGGTCTCTGAGGGCGCTAGAAACCCCGGCTTCGAATATCTCCCGCCCCGAGCTCCATCCAGGTCCCCTACGCCTTTCCCCGACTAAATCCCCGAGTTGAAGAAGATTATCACTCAAAAAAGTCTGACCATACGAAAACGTTCCCTGCCAGAGCTCCCTTGAGTCTGCGACTCGAACTAAGGTCATGACAAATGCCACAGAAGCAGGCTCTCCCCCAACTGCAGATCCGCGGCGTTCGACGAACGAGGTAACCTCTGTCCGCAAGAGAGCATCAACCCCTTGTCGTCGTAAGGGCTCCAAGGATTGCGTGTGAGAAAGTTCGCGAACAAGGCGCTCGCGTTCAGGAGCTCCCTCAACCCATCGTCTCCCGAAGACCGTAACCGTCAACTCTCGCTCCGCTATCGCTTCGAGGGAATCTATCGTGGCCGATGGCAAGGAAAGAGAACGTTGCATCGAATCAGAGAGCGAGGGGGGAACGATCAGTATCGAGGAAACCGTCGCAAGTTGGCTAGCATCCGCGACCCTAACAGAAAGCGGAGTGGTGGTAACGCTACGACGTTGCCCCCCTCCTACGGCCTGCGACTGCGGGATATCCCGGGCGCCGCCCTTAGTCGCGCACCCTCCCGCATGCAGAGCTGCGAGTAATCCCATACCTATGATTACCATAACGTTTCTTGCAGGTAACGAATGCATTGCAGCCTCCTATGCCGAGAACACCTCACCTTGGTTAGCGTGGAAATGGTCAGGCTGCAATAGCAGAAACCGAATCGTTCCGTCTCGTCGCGGTATCTAATCGGCAATCTTGGTGTTACCGAAAGAGAAAGTACCACTCCTGCACAAAAGAAGTCGCGCTCTGGGGAGAGGTTGGATCGTGGATCGCCGTGCGTGACGGTTTCGCCAGCACTAGTATGTGCTCTATCATGCTTGGGTCAAATTTTATTAGTAAGGTACTGAGACGTGGTTCCCTCTTGATCTTACCCGTCAAAAGGCTTTACGCTCGTAACAACAAAGAAACTAAAACCTAGCCTTATTAAGCTCGATGAGGCCTGTATATACTTGGATGATTTATTATGACCACAAAGGCGACACAAAAGATTATTGAGGCGCTCACCCAGCTCGTCGAGGGATTCGCAGAGCTTCAGGAGGGCCTTGAAGGGGATTACGATCCCGAGGTTGAAGAGGGTAAAGAAGAGGAGAGCGAGGAAGGTGGTGTCGATCTGGAAGATGCCCTCGTGACTGAAGTGCGAGCTGCAGTGGAAGCCGTCATAGAGAATGAGGATTGCGCTCCTGAGGATCTTGCATCAATCGTATCGGCTCTCTCGGATGCTCTCGAAGAGATCGATCCTGAGGTATTCGCCCACGGTGAAGTAGAAGAGGACGATGACGATGACGATGATGACGACATCGATATCGACGATGACGACGACCTCGACGACGACGACCTCGACGACGATGAGGACGAAGACGAAGACGAAGATAAAGATGAAGATGAAGACGAGGAATAGTGTAGATGTTAATTTTTCAGCATGTAGGTGAAAAATTAATCGGTCGAAGCACTAATTCGTTATAGTCCGATAGTTTAGTCCATACTTTGACCCCCGGTGATGCTCTCAGGAGCCACCGGGGGATTTTTTTGCACTCTTTCACTACTCCGGCATCAACCGATACTCGGCCCAGTCTTTAATAGGGAATCTGATGAGCGCTTGTTCGATATCCTTACGCTCTACAGCCCTCACCCGACGGATGACTTCGGACAAAGGAGTATTCTCCTGCCGATAATTCCACTCCATACCCAACGCCATTAGACGCCCCATGGGAAGTTCTCCGTCGAGCACGATGCGAGATATCACTTTAGCTTTCGCTCTCTGAAGGTCTTCATCAGTAAACTCGAGCGGCGTAGAGAGAATGCCACGCGCAATCTTTACCACTTCATCCAGTTGCTCAGGCGTTGAGCTGACGTACGCCAAAAAACATCCCGTTCCATCGCGTTCGTCGCTGTCGACACTCGCGGAATCAGCCAAACCCTTGTGTATCAAATCCCAATACATCCGAGATCCGGAAGAGTCGCCCATCACCGTCGACAACAACGAGAGTGGATATCGTTCGGAGTCCTGCGCACAAACGCCCGGAGCAATGAGGATAGCGTGCGCATGACTAAGATTTTTGCGCTTGTACTGCAACTCTACAACCTTGCCCTGATACCGCGGAGTGGTTCTTTTTACAGAGTAATTATCCCACCGACCGCACATCGCCTCTGCATCCGACACAAAGCGATCCCACGAAAAATTACCAGTTGCTGCCAGAACCATATTCGACGGGGAATAACGCCTTTCGAAGTAATCCTTCATCTGATCCCGTGTCAACGCCGAGACCGAGTCGTGACTACCGAGGACTGAATTGCCTGCCGGATGCTCTCCAAAATAATCCTTGAAGGCCCTCTCAAAGAGGTAAAAGTGAGGCCGGTCCTGGTAGAGCGCTATCTCCTCGAGAATTACCTTTTTCTCCATAGCAAACTCTTCGGAGTCCAGCGCGGGGCGAATCATGTCTGTCAACAACTCCTGCATCGCTGTGAAGTGCTCAGGTAGAATCCCGGCGTAGTACACCGTGTTCTCCTCCGATGTGAAGGCGTTCGCCTGCGCCCCGAGGTTGCCGAGCTGGAAGTTGATATCCATCGCCGAGCGAGTTGGAGTACCCTTGAACATCATGTGCTCGAGGAAATGCGACACCCCGGATTCCACCTCGCTCTCGTCGCGCGCTCCGGTTTTCACGAAAAAGCCGATAGCTGCACTCACATTCGAGGGATTCACCTCTCCTAAGATCGTCAAGCCGTTTGCCAGTGTATGCTTGTTAAATTGCGCCTTCATATCTCTTACCTCGTTCAACCCACAACACCCGAGGGGATTTCAAGTGGACGTTTGCCCAATGTCAAAATCGAACAGGGTCGAAAGGGGTAACGCTCTAAAAATCCGTCTATGCTCTCTAATGATACCGCATCAATCCCCGAGGAGATCTCCTGGAGTGAGCGGATTCGCTTCAACAACCACCAGTCTCCGGCGTTCGACGCTGCACGTGAACCCGGCGACTCCTCGCCCATCACGAGGGCGGCCTTGAGATTTGTCTTAGCTCGCGCCATCTCATCCTCTGTTACGCTACCTCGAAGCCCCTCGAACTCCCCTAGCAACACATCGAGGCTCTCCTGCGCCCGCTCCGGTGTGGTCCCTACATAGGCCGTGACCGTTCCGTACGATGCAGTTGCCCCGTGCCGCGCGTATACCGAGTAGCACAGCCCACGCTTCTCCCGCACCTCTACGAACAACCGACCGAACATTGAAGCACCAAGGAGGCTCACGGCTATCTTACCATCGTAATAGGCCGGCTCGGAGAACTTCACCGACGGTGCAGCCATTACGATCTGAAGCTGCGCCGATTCTACTTCGAGAGGGAAATACCGATGCGGCGAGATCGACCCGAACTTGGGAAGATCGGACCCAGAGCCAGCCCACGACCCGAAATACCTCTCCACCCATGAGACAACCTCGGCAGCATGTACCTTGCCTGCAACGGAGAGGATCGCACGCTCCGGTACAAAATAGCGCCGATAGAGTTCCATCATGGTGGCTCGGGTGGAGCTCGAGATGCCATCAGCATCTCCCAGCGAGGAGCGGTTGAAGGGCTCGGGATAGTAACGTTTGGTAAGCTCCACCATCGACTTTCGAGCAGGGTTGTCGTTTAGAGACGATATGTCCTGGAGCATTACGCTTTGAATACTCGGAATCTCCTCCTCAGGGAGCTTCGGCTCACGGACCACGAGCGACAGCAGCTCGAGTGCTCGTTCCAATTTATCGGCGACCAACGAACCGCTGAGAGTGAAGCGATCCATGCCGACACCCTCGCCATGCCTTATACCGGCCGCGTCAAAGGCCGCCGAAAGCGCGCGAGAGTCAAATCCTCCTGCTCCTCTACCGAGAAGCTCGGCAAAGATCAGACTAGCTCCCACTGTTGCGGCGTCGTCTACTATCAGGCCGCCGGGGACAAGCATATCATAGGAAACAGACTCTACGTGGTCCATCTCCTCGACTATAACCGTCAATCCATTGGGCAACTGCGTTGTGGTAATCATATATCTACTCCGAACTGAATTCGCGCGAATGCCCCGCGCTCGAGACGCCCCACTCACTCCTTGGCGAGATCGGCGAGAGAAACATTCTTCGGATCTCCATTGACGCTGAAACACTCATATAAGCGCCTCATCTCCGACCCCAAAAACATACAAGCCCGCTTTTTGAACACGGCCTCACGAATCTCGGCAACGGTGATCGTCTCAGGGCTCCGCATCAAAAGCAGCGGCATATCTCGACTATCCCCCCTCATGATAATTTTAGCTTGAGTGAGCGCATCGAGTGTCGGCTTCAATACCACTGAACTACACCCGATGTGTTCCGCTATCTCGAGTTCGTTGGGGATTTTTTCTCCCCGCTTGAAGGCTTGCACAACCATTACGAGAGTTTGAACAGCGAGCAGCATGGCTCCATCTCCTACACTCATCAGCGAGCGCTTCCAAAGTTTCCCTGAGCGCGGGAGGTGCTGAGCCTGGTAGGAAATCTCAGCCCCCACGAGGACTATGGACCAAGAGACGTAGAGCCAAAACAGGAATATCGGAAAGGCCGCAAGGGCTCCATAGATCTGGTCGTAGCGCGTGAAGCGCACAAGGTATACTGCGAACCAGTGCTTGGCCATGCCGAACAAAACCGACGCGGAAAAAGCCCCCAAACACGCCGCTCCGAGCTTCACCGGAGCTTTCGGAACGAGAAAATAGAGCGCAGCGAAAGCCAGGAAATCTATCAGGAACGGCACAGCGTCTTCGTACATCGTCGAAAGCACCCCGTCCCCGACCAAAAACGGCTCTACCTTCGTACTGGTATAGTAACCCGAGACCGCGAAGAACGGCACCAGCACAATGATGGCGCAAAAAATAGCCAATCGCTCAGTGATAGGTCTCGCTTCGTAGACCTGCCACACCTCGTTCAGCACATAGTCTATCGAGTTCAGGAGGAGCAGCGACGTGAAGATCAGGGTGGTGATCACAACATAGTTGAGGGCTCGGATGTTTTGACTCAATCGATGGATCCAATCAAGAACATCCGTTAATGTTTCAACCGGGAGAAACTGTTGAAAGAGGAACTGCTGTACCTGCGCCGCCTGTTCCGGGGTCTGGATGAAACTTCCCAGCATCCCGAAGCATAAGACCGTCAATGGGACCAAGGAGAGAAGCGATGTATAGGCGAGAGATGCTGCTTTTGAGAAACCGTTATCCCAATAAAATCGGTCAGCGGACGAGATCATAACCCGCACTAGCCAGCGTACCTCGCCTAGAGCAGTGTTGAACGCACCCTGCACTTTATGCTTGAGATCCCTATCCGAGATGGGATGAGCCGAGTCTGTCATGAGCCTGTCTGTCGTGGGCATCTCCCGATAATGGAGCTAACGCCTCGAAACCTCAATATCTTCTTTTCCCTTTCCGACACAAGATAGAGATCGCCTTGGTACCTATGCCTGATTATTAGATGCCCGAGATGACTCAAGCTGTTGCTGTTTTGGCATGCTTTACTCCCTGGTGGACAGGTATTTACCGGTCGCGGTATCGTGAGGGAATAATGAGCACTTTTGCATGCTTCCATTGTAAAAAATCGGTTGAGATCCCCGCGTCATCAGGCACCGGTCGAATCGGGTTTAGAGATACCTGCAGCTCGTGTCATACCGACCTCCATGTCTGTCGTAACTGCAGCCTCTACGACGAAGGCTCCCATCATGATTGCCGCGAATCTTCGGCTGAATGGGTGAAAGACAAGGAACGCGCTAACATCTGTGAGTACTTCAAGCCTGACCTCGGCCGAGATCGAGGAGCAGCGGACCCAAAATCTAAGAGCTTATCTGCGCTAGACGACCTCTTCAAGAAATAGCACGCACACGATGCCTACTCGTGCGACACAGCATCAGCAGCTAAAACTTCACCCCGTTCATTAATCCTGAGCTTGTCCATCTTGTACTTGAGGATGCGACGGCTGATTCCGAGTAGCTCGGCTGCACGGGTCTGAACGAAATTGGCACGTTTGAGCGCTTTGATGATCATATCCGTTTCGAACATCCGCTCAGCTTCCTCAAATCCAAGGCCGGAGGAAAATACCGGTGCGAGAGGAGCGTCTCCCGCGCTACGTTCTCGAAGCTTTCGAGGCAGGTCAGCGAGAAAGATCTCATCGCCGGGAGCCAACGCTAGGAGGCTCTCTACTACATTTTCGAGCTCCCGCACATTGCCAGGCCAATCGTAGGAGATCATACATTCGATCGCATCGGGGGCAAAGGACACCTCTCTACCACCGTAGCGGCTACTAAGCTTCTGAGAGAAAAACCGGGCCAGATGCGAAATATCATCATAGCGCTCTCGAAGCGCAGGAAGAGCCAAGTTGATCACGTTGATACGATAGAAGAGATCCTGTCGAAATTGCTTTGTGCGTACCAGCTCTTCTAGATTTTTGTTTGTGGCTGTCACGATGCGCACATTGACGCGGATCGGCTTGGAGCGCCCAACCCTGTAGAACTCTTGCTCTTGCAGAAAGCGAAGAAGTTTTACCTGCACTGACAAGCTCAACTCTCCGATCTCATCGAGAAAAAGGGTACCTCCATCGGCTAATTCGAAGTGGCCAAGTCGGCGTTCCACAGCATGCGTGAAGGCCCCTTTCTCATGGCCGAACAGCTCCGATTCGATTAAAGTTTCCGGAATAGCCGCACAGTTGATCGCGACAAACGGTCCGTTACATCGAGAGCTGCAGGCATGAATCTGACGGGCTACGAGCTCCTTACCGGTTCCAGATTCGCCGGTGACGAGAACGGTCGAATCACGAGCTGCAACCTGTTTTATGCGTTCAAAGAGGTCCTGCATACCCGCCGAGCGACCCACCATACATCCGAAATCTCCCGGGATCTCGAACGCTCGTACACCTGCAGATTGAGTGTAAGCTCCTGACTCAGAGACGACTGAATCCTGCTCTTCCAGAGTCGCGACGATGAGGGATGTCAACTCGGCGATATCGAAGGGCTTGTTGAGGAAATCCTTAGCACCGTATTTCATCGCTTGAACGGCTGTCTTTACCGTTGTTGTGGCGGTAAGCATGATGATCGGAACTGCGAAGCCTTGCTCTCGTAGCTTTCGTAATACCCCGAGCCCATCGATCTTCGGCATCAGCAGATCGAGCAATACCAGATCCGGATTGACCTGCTCGAAAACCGAGAGCGCTACCTCTCCGTCCTCAGCAACAGTGACATCAAAGGTAGATTTAAGGAGTAGGCTGAGCGAGTCTCTGACGGTCGCCTCGTCGTCTACGACCAGTATTTTACGTCGCTGCTCTTCCATGACCAAGAAAAACCTGAATTATCAGCTAGTTGGCGGACAGGGCCGGTTACAGAACCTGCGGAATAAGATGCTGACCAGCCTCTTTACGACGCTCCCTGTAGGGAGATTCCCGGTAAGCGAGGTAAAAACCTACCTGCAGGTTTCGTTTCCCACGCCTAAAGTTTCAAGCACTCTCAAGATCTCGGCGAAACTTTCATCCTCACTCCCAACGACCGAAACAACACTCGCTGGCTCCGTGCTTCCGGGGCGCTCGAGGGTTGTCAACTGACTCTCCAAGAGGCTTGCTGGCATGTATTCGTGCACGCGCTCTCGATGGTGACGCTCGAGAACCTCCCGTGGTGCATCGAGGAAGAGAAAATGAACTCGCCCCTCTAATCCTTCCATCAATCGCTTCCGATACGCAGCTTTCAGAGCTGAACAGGCGACGACAAGATACTCCCCTGCGCGCTGCCTCATTTCGGCGTTGAGCCCGGTGAGCCATGGCCATCTGTCGTCATCCGTCAGGGGGACGCCGCTTCTCATCTTTTCGCGGTTCGCGGCGGGATGAAACTGATCGCCCTCCACGAGAGGGTCGCATTTCAGGTGTCGAGCCAATCGTGCGGCCAGTGTGGTTTTACCAGACCCCGACACGCCCATGACGACAAGGACACGGGTCATGCCCTATTCTCTCGAAAGTTTGTCATACCAGAACCGGTAAATGTCTTCTAACGACTGCTCAAAACGAATCGAGGGCCTCCAGCCGCACTCTCGCCACGCCTTCTCATAAGACGAGTAAAGCTCCAACACCTCAGGCCCACGCATCCGAGCGGGATCTTGGCGAACCTCGACCTGAAGCCCCGAAACTGCGATGAGCGTATCGAGCAGGGATTGAATTGAGCGCGGGACACCCGAGCCGAGGTTGTAGACACCTACGCCCGATTCGGCGATACGCCGGTACGCCTTGACGATGTCTCGCACATCTGAGAAGTCACGACGCGCCTCCAGATTTCCGACTTCCAGCACGGGGGCCGATCTTTTTAGCGCGATGGAGGCAAGCTGATAGGCAAAATTGGATGCTACGAACCTTTGATCCTGCCCCGGACCGATGTGATTAAAAGGGCGCGCAATCGTATATCTGAGCGAGCCCATACGGCCGTATCGTTCGACTACGAGCTCCGCCATACGTTTACTCAGGCTGTAGTTATTCGTCGGCCTCAGCTCGGTTTCCTCCCCTACGGGAAGCGCATGAACGGGAACCTGTCCGTACACCTCAGCGGAGCTCACGAATAAAACCGCCACCCCTTGATTCAAGAGGTGGCAATGACGCACCACGTTAGCGGTTCCTCCGACATTCACCGCGAGGGTGCGAGCGAAATCAGCTTCGGCCTCCGGCACGAACGAGATTCCCGCCAAATGATACACTACTTCCGGTCTAACTCTCTGAATGACATCTCCGCAACTGCTTTGTGCAGTGATGTCCAGAGCAACGCCTTGTCCTGAAGACAAGCCCGGCACGCGTCCATCGATACTAGTACCGAATACCTCATCACCCTGCTCCTGCAGGTGTTGAATCAGATACTGCCCGACGAAACCCGCCGCGCCGATGACGAGAGCTCGCATGAATGCCCCCTACCGTCGACCTAGCCGGCGTTTGAAAGACGCTTGATGTCGGAATCCACCATCATGTGGATCATCTGTTCAAATGACACCTCCGGCTTCCAGCCAAGCTGCTTTGCGGCCTTCTCGGGTGTTCCTACGAGCAGATCCACCTCTGCCGGACGAATGAACGCCGGATCAATTTTCACGTACTGCTGCCAATCCAGCCCGGCTCGATCGAAAGCTACCTGCACCAGCTCGCGCACCGTGCGGGTCTCACCCGTGGCAATAACGTAATCATCCGGGGTGTCCTGTTGGAGCATCATCCACATTGCGCGAACATAGTCACCCGCAAATCCCCAGTCTCTGCGAGCCTCAAGGTTCCCTAACCGCAGATCCTTGGAGAGACCAAGCTTGATGCGTGCTACACCGTCGGTGACTTTGCGAGTTACAAACTCCAAACCACGCCGCGGGGACTCGTGATTGAAAAGGATCCCGGAGACCGCGAAGAGATCGTAGCTCTCTCGATAGTTGACCGTGATGTAATGCCCATACGCCTTCGCGACACCATATGGTGAACGGGGATAAAACGGAGTCAGCTCCGTTTGAGGAGTCTCCCGCACCTGGCCATACATCTCTGAACTCGATGCCTGATAGAACCGAATCGAGGGATCTACCAACCGAATCGACTCGAGCACCCTGGTAACACCGATAGCCGTAAACTCAGAGGTAAGGACCGGTTGGGCCCAGCTCGTCGGCACAAAGCTCTGAGCCGCGAGGTTGTAGACCTCCTGCGGCTTACACTCCTTGAGCACTGAGATAAGGGAATATTGATCCAGAAGATCTCCCTGCAACAGATGAACCCTATCCATGATGTGCGCGATGCGTTCGTACTTGTCGACGGAAGCACGGCGCACCATACCGAATACCTCATACCCCTTCTCGAGCAGGAACTCGGCCAGATAAGAACCATCCTGTCCTGTAATACCGGTAATGAGCGCAACTTTCTTTCCCATACGTTCCTCAATCAGTAGTTTTTACCAAATCATCCTAGAAATGTGCTCGTCAGGTCAGCTCGCTGCGCCCACGGCGCTTCAATTCCTCAACCACCTTGCGAACATCCTGGACATGCTCCCGGGACACCACCAAAAGCGCGTCTCCCGCATCGATGATGATGGTATCCGTAAGGCCCACAGCAGCGATGAGCCGCTTGTCAGAGCGCACAACACATCGAACGCTATCTAGTATCAAGGAATCACCCTCTAAGAGGTTGCCGTCTGCGTCGGCCGTGAAGCTTTCTGCCCACTGATCCCAAGAACCGACATCGTTCCATCCAAACTCCTCAGCATCTACAACGAGACAGTTGCTCGCATGCTCCAGTACGCCGAAGTCAATAGAGATAGACTCGAAGCTCGAAAACACCCGCTCGAACTGCTCCTGGCTGGCTGGCGTCAGTCCTGCCTCGATCAGTCCCTTGATCTCCATGAGTCCGTCGTACATCGACGGCAGATACGCTTTGAAAGCTTCGAGTACGACGCTAGCACGCCACACGAACATGCCGGAGTTCCACGAATATGAGCCATCCTCGACGTACTTGGCGGCACGCTCCACATTGGGCTTCTCAAAGAAGCGCTGTACCTTGTAGGTCCGCCCCTCAATCACAGCTCCACGCTTGATGTAACCGTATCCTGTGTGCGGATGTGTCGGAGGAATACCGATAGTTACGAGCACCTTCGAGTGTCCGGCGTGATCTATAGCTTCACGCAGCGCTGCGCGCAACTTCTGCTCGTCCTTGACTGCGTGATCGGCAGGCAGAATCACCATAACCGGGTCTGCGCCCCCGGAATGTATCAATGCATGCACAGCCGCCAAACCCACGCACGGGGCGGTGTTTCTAGCGACCGGCTCGCATACTATGCGCGCGTGAGGAACATGTTCGGTGATGAGACCCACAAGGCCGGGATTCGAGATCACCCAAACGCTCTGTGAATCAACGATACCCTCGACTCTCCGAACGGTGGATTGAATAAGGCTCTCCCCGCTCTCTGAGATGGAGAGAAATTGCTTGGGGCGTGCACTGCGGCTCATAGGCCAGAAACGACTTCCCTGTCCCCCGGCTAGTACAGCCACCACCGTATCGCACGTATTCTCCTCCCTACTCACCTTCAACCACTCCTACTTGATAATTCCAATTTCGCCTAGAAACTTCCTCAAGCCCTCCTGCCATGGGATCGGCGAGCGGCCAAGCATCGCGGTGATCTTACTCGTGTCGAAGGCAGAATAAACCGGGCGGCGGGCCGGTCTGTTGAGGTCCTCCGCTGTAGTCTGTTCGAGGCGAGCGAGCTTTGTTCCTGCGAAGTGCGGACCGGCGAGCTTCATGATCTCGCTTGCAAAGTCGAACCATGAAACGGCACCTGAGCACGAAGCATGCACCACACCTCCGCAGTTAATCCGGGCGAAGTCGAGCAGGGACTCCGCTAACCACCCCGCCCAGGTCGGAGAAACAAATTGATCGCTCACAATCTTCAAAGCGTCTCTCTCTGGAAAGAGTTTGAGCATCGTAGAGACGAAATTCAACCCCTTCTGACCATAAAGAGCCTGTGTTCGAGCGATTAAAGCCTGCTCTCCAAGGATACTTCGAACAGCCTGCTCCCCCTCCAGCTTCGAACTTCCGTATACGCTTACCGCGTTCACTGGATCGTCCTCGCGCATCGGACGGCCAAGCATTCCATCAAAGACGTAGTCGGTAGAGATGTGAATCAGGCGACACTTGGCTATCTCGCACGCCTCTGCGATGTTTCGAGCGCCGTCTCGATTTACCGCGAACGCTCGATCGACCTCTTCCTCAGCCTTGTCCACCGCCGTGTAGGCAGCGCTGTTTATCACTACCTCCGGATTTATAGATCCGACCAGGAACTTCACCTGCTCCCGATCGGTGATGTCCAATTCCGCTGTCACTGGAGACACCAGATCAAAGGCAAGATCACTCGCTCGCTTCTTGAGCTCGTACCCAAGCTGTCCACTACCACCGAACAACAGGATCTTCACGTCTACTCCTATCCGCGATGTGCGTAGTTCTTTTCATAGAAGTCGCGATACTCGCCGCTCTTTATGTCACGCCACCAGGATTCGTTACCCTTGTACCACTCGATGGTTCGGACGATCCCCTCGGGAAACGGGGTCTGCGGCTTCCAACCAAGCTCTGCGTTGATCTTGGAATAGTCAATTGCGTACCTCCGATCGTGTGCCGGTCTGTCTCCCACTTTCTCGATTAGATCACGCGACTTGCCGAGATTGTCGAGGATCATGAACGTTACGTCTCTATTGGGAAGCTCGGCTTCCTGGCTACCACCGATGTTGTATACCTCTCCCGCTCTCCCCTTCTCCGCAACACGCAACAAGGCGTCGCAGTGGTCTGTCACATACAGCCAGCTCCGTACGTTCATACCGTCCCCATAGAGCGGAACCCTCTTGTCTTCGAGTGCGTTTGTAATGAAGAGCGGTATGAGCTTCTCTGGGAAATGATAAGGGCCGTAGTTGTTCGTGCAGCGGGTAATCGAAGCGTTCATGCCGTGCGTCTTGCAGGCAGCCAAGACCATGAGATCAGAAGCTGCCTTCGATGCTGCATACGGACTCGTCGGATCCAGAGGCGTAGTCTCCACGAAGGCTCCGGTGGGTCCCAAGGACCCGTACACCTCGTCGGTTGAAATGTGGACGAAGCGACCCACCTTTGTAGCAAGCGCAGCATCCAGGAGAGCCTGCGTACCCATCACGTTCGTCCTCACAAACTCCGCCGCTGACAAGATCGATCGATCAACGTGGCTCTCTGCAGCGAGATGAAAAACCAGATCGAACCGCTCCGTCTCAAAGAGCGTCGACAAGGACGCTTCATCAGCGATGTCCGTGCGCGCAAAGCGAATCTTGTTTTCACTCAGGAGAATGTCGAGATTCTTGAGATTTCCGGCATACGTGAGTAAATCCAAAGCCACGATATCCCACGAGGGACGCTGCTTAACTAAATAATGAACTAAATTACTGCCGATGAAACCAGCCGCACCGGTAACCAAAACTTTCACAATAACACTCTCCTCGGGTTAGTACGCCTTAGGCGGCTTATTGACCACTATTCTGAGGTAATCCGACATTTTGTGTGATATCGCCTAACCCGGCAAAAGTAAAGCTTACCATCACCGCCGTTCGGTCCGGATTGAAGCGATCGCTCACCCCGAGGTCGATGCTCCAGCACTTGCAGGCGTTTAAGAACCGCATGAGAGCCCTCGTCTCGATCGCTCGGCGATTGTCGACGTCATAACGGGTGTAGTACCCCAACCTGAGCTGCTCATGGAGTTTGAACTCGACGTTACCCTCAATCTGACTCGTTGTCTGGTTACCGTTGGCCGTGGTCGGCTCGAAGAAGGTGTATCGCAACCGCAATGCATCCTCACGGTCATCCCTCATCGCCATAGAGATATCGTAGCTCGAAAAGTCACCATCTTCGGCATCCAGATTCGACTGCAACCCGGTTGCAAAGTAGGTCGACGGAGACAAGACCATTGAGAGATTAATGTCCGAGAACTCGTCCTGGTTCGGGTCTACATCTTTTGTTGCCTCGATGTAATCGTACGTCTGTCTAATATCGAAGCGCGCCAGCTCTCGTACGTCCGACGTCTGTCTATCCATGTTCAGGCTGGGAGAGAGCACCATTCCCCTTCCAAAGCCGAGAAGGGATGACGATAGGTCGAACGTCGGCATGGTCTCTCCAGAGGCTGCAAGCTCCTCCACGCTTCGGGAACGTTCGTAGGGGCGAGTAAACTTACCGTAAATACGTGAGGTACCACCGTACGAAAACAGGCTCCGCTGACGGTATCTATCGGTGGCGTCAAAAAGGGGGAGATCTCCCTGACTCACCCCTGGAATATAGGTGTACTGTACTGAGGGTTCAAGGGTGTGTTTGAGGCGTACGAGCTCCTTGGTTTGGTTCTCAGCACCGAGACCGGCCAAGGTCGTCAGAATGCCATCCCGCTTCAACTGATACACCCTTTCCACGCCCGTACCCATTCCATAGTTGAAGATCGGCAAGGTTCGCGTGTTAGAGGACTCCAGAAAGGTATCCTCATCCATGCCGCCGTTAGAGGTTCCTACCATCGCTCCACCGGCCCCAGGGGTTCCACTGGGGGTAGGCATGCCGAACGGGGTAGGCGTCGGGGGAACCATCGTGTCCCGCAACGAATAGTAGGTTTGGTGGAGCTCTGCCGACAGTTGGCCGCGCACGTAATTCGATATATGGAATGGCACAGCAGCTTGAGGCACGAGATCCGAGCGCCAACCATCGTAGTAGTCCTGTCGAACAAAATCGGTCGTGGTCGAGTTGATACCCGTTACCAGCTTCAAGCCGTAGGGGTTAAAGCCGAACGGTCTGAATGTCTCCCGAGTGGAGAGGGCCAGTTCTGGCACACGCTGAAACTGGAGCTCCTGCGGACTCAGGATCATCTGGTTATATTCCGTGCGAAGCTCAGCATTGATGCGCTGGAACGCGACACCTCTCAATACCGCAGTTGACGTTAGATATTGCGATTGCTGCGGAGCGATATCAGTGTCCTCAATCTCTTTGATGAAAAGGTTATCACTTGTGTAGTGACCGTCCGCTATGAACTCGATTGGGAGCTCTTCCCGCGGATCCGGCCTCCACTGGTGGCGGTAGAACCCACCGAAACGGTTTGTATCGATCGTCGGATCGGAATACGTACTGACATCGAAACCCCGCAAATTGTCGCCACGCATCGACTCATTCGAGTAGTACATCCGACTACGCACGTTGCTGGAACGCGAATATATCTTTTGAACCTCGAGGGCGCTACCGACACGCGACTTGGTATCGACGAACGGAGTTATGGTGAAATCGGTCGAGTCGTCTACAGGTAAAAAAATCGGCTGACGATAACGAAATCCATCTCGATTGGTCATTCCCCACTGCGGAACGAGGAGCCCCGAAGCGCGTCTCGTCTTGACCGGAAACACCATGTAAGGGGTGTACAGCACGGGGAGATCCTGAAAGCGGAAAGAGGTATCGTACGCATGCGCGTACCCTTCTTGGGTGATACTGCACGAACCAGAGCGCAGCTCCCAGGGGCGAGACCCATCGAGGCACTTACAGCTGGTCATATCAGAGTCTTCTAGGTCGAACTCGAACTCAGATATCTTCCGAACTTCTTCGGCGCGGATGTGATATCCGTCCTCCTCCACCATGAACTCACCGTTCTTGAAATCCCCGGTCTCGTTGTCGATATCGAGCCTGGCCGAATCGGCAGAAAACACGCCCTGCGGCGACGTCATGACGACGTTACCCGAAACGACACCTTTCTTGGTTGTCATGTTGATAGTGCTTTCGTCGGCTTGGACCTGCACCCCACGTTGCGAGATGAGGATGCCTCCGCTTCCTTTGACCTCGTTGGTTTCCTTCAAAAGCTCGATATTCGGCGCTTGAAAATCAAACTCCTCGTCCGACTTACCTGCGGGTCGAGTTATCTCTTTGATCGTTGCGTTGTTCTTTGCCCTCTGGGCCTTGGTATCCGCGCTAAATACAGCGCGATTGTCGTTATCTCGCGTGGACTGGCAGTCCGCATCGGGGAGCCCGAGGAGCATCGACAACGCAATCAATCCCAAGCCTCGAGCCGTTGCTCTAACCCGCCTCACAAAGTTTTCAGACCTGCGCTTAACCATGAACTCTCTCTACGACCTACGCGCGTCTTGGATAGAACCAACGCTCTACAAGACAGACTACCGGGGATTTCTCGACCCTATGAGGGTTACAGTGCAATACGATGAGTCTAATCCTACGAAATTTCGTGGAAACTTCACCCCACGCACCGCCGTTGTTCTTACGCGATTTCATGCAAACTGCAGTGTAGCCTACCGAGCATCAGGATTTGTCGAAAGGGTATTTTAACTACGTTAAAGAATCGGTTGGCAATGCACTTCGGTATACTCGAAGGGCTCGCTTCACCGAAAAATTCGTAATCTCTGCGCTATGATGAACTTTTCTACCGTTTGCCTAGATACCGAAACCGAAATTACGAAGCATCAATGCAATCTCGTCCCGCATCGCGGTACGAGTGACGATCCGATCCAACATCCCGTGCTCCAAAAGAAACTCCGAGCGCTGAAATCCCTCGGGTAGCTTCTGTTTAATCGTTCCCTCGATCACGCGCGGCCCTGCAAAGCCGATCAACGCATCCGGTTCCGCGATAATAAGATCCCCCAACATCGCCAGCGACGCAGCGACTCCGCCGGTGGTTGGATCCGTCAATACCGAAATGTACGGTATGCGAGCCTGCCCCAAGCGCGCCAAGGCAGCGCTTACCTTAGCCATCTGCATCAAAGAGAAAACCCCTTCTTGCATACGGGCACCCCCCGACGCAGAGACAATTATTACCGGGCGGCGCTCAGAGATGCCGAGTTCGATCAACCGCGCGAGCTTCTCGCCCACCACGGATCCCATACTGCCTCCCATATAGGCAGAGTCGAACGCTCCGAGCATCACGGGAATGTTCAGGATCCGGGCGCGCCCTGTCACGACCGCCTCGACTGAGCCCGTCTTTTTCTCCGTGTCCTTTATGCGATCTTTGTAGCGCTTCTTGTCTTTGAAATTCAGCGGATCGGTTGACCGCAGATTTATATCCGACTCGAGAAACGAGTGCCTGTCCACGAGTAACGGTATGCGCTGGCGCGCAGTGAGTCTGAAATGATGCGTACACTTGGGACATACTCCAAAGGCTCTGCGAAGGTCCTTCGTATAGAGAATAGCCTCGCACTTGGGACACTTCGTCCAGATATCGTCCGGCAACTGCAGCGGCTCAGCTGCCTCACCAGTCTGCTTCGGTGCCTTACTTCGCGTAAACCAACTCATGAACCCTCAACCAGCCTCGTGAAATACTTTAGAGGGGGAAGCTAGCAATCTTTGGAACAACAGGCAACGGAGGCCTGTGTCCCTTCAAAAAAGTCGCAGATACTCGTTAGGTCAAGTAGTTATCCCCTACACCCTGGCATACCCCCACCGTTCGATAGTATCTATTGCCTCAGGCCGGACTGCCGCTATCGTTAGAACACATACACACCTTAGGAGAGCGATGTTACCTACCTCTGTCACCCTGCAGGAAATCACCACCTTTCTCGATAACGAACTCCAGATATCCCGGTATAACGACCAAGCGTTCAACGGCCTCCAAATCGAAGGTGAATGCGTCAGCGTAGAGAAGATCGGATTCGCCGTTGACGCCGGGCTCTCAATCGCTCAGCGTGCCGCCGACAGTGGCTGTCAGCTCCTGGTAGTGCACCATGGAATTCTGTGGGGGCAATCAGAGCCGTTCGTGGGGCCTCTCGCGAAAAAACTTCGCCTTTTTCTCTCCCAAGGCCTTTCGCTCTATGCAGCCCATCTCCCGCTCGATGGACACCTGACGTACGGAAATGCCGCGCGTTTGGCCGAGGAGATCGGAGCCTGCAACGTCTCGCCGTGCTTCGAGTACAAAGGGACGACTATCGGAGTGCGTGCCGAGTTTCAAACTCCTCTCACCCTCGACGATGTCATAGCGCGCGTTGTTCCTTTCGAGGGATCACTCTGCCCACCCGTAGTTCTTCCCTTTGGGAAGCGGGTTATTCGCAATGTCGGTATCGCAACCGGGTCGGCGACCGGGTTCATTCCTGAAAGTGCTCGCCGCGGCATGGATCTGCTCATCACCGGCGAACCGAAACAAGAGGCGTATCATGCCGCTCGTGAATTCGAGTGCTCTGTGCTGTGCATCGGTCATTACGCCAGCGAAACGTTCGGAGTCCGCGCGCTAGAGCGTGTACTTGCACACCGTTTTCGTGTAGAAACCACCTGGATAAGTGAACCAACAGGAATCTAAGGTATGAGGCAGTTAGGAGACTTACAGTTTAACGGTAAACGAGTACTAGTTCGCGCGGATCTCAACGTGCCGCTCAACGAGCAACTTGAGATCACAGACGACAATCGCATCAAGCAATTCCTCCCTACGTTACAACTTATCCTTTCCAAGGGCGGTAAGGCGATCGTGATGTCTCACCTCGGAGAACCCTCCGGTCGCGACGCAGCTTTCTCGCTCAAGCCGGTAGCGCGTCGACTTGCCGAATTGCTTGGAACCGATGTAGCTCTGGCACCGGATTGCGTCGGACCCGAAGTGACTCGAATGGCATCTGAGCTAAAAGAGGGGCAGGTTCTTCTTTTGGAGAATCTGCGCTTTCAGCCCGGTGAGAAGAAAAACGACCTCCAATTCGCAGAGCAGCTGGCTGCGTTGGGCGAAGTATTTGTGAGCGACGCCTTTGCAACAGCTCACCGCACTCACGCATCGATGGTCGGTGTACCGCAGCTCTTCAAGGAGAAGTCGGCTGGGCTGCTGATGCAGAAGGAATTGGACTACTACCACCAAGCCCTGGAGAATCCCAAAAAGCCCCTGTGTGTCGTGATCGGAGGAGCTAAGGTTTCCAGCAAGCTTCAAGCTCTGATTAATCTCGCGTCGCGAGCCGACAAGCTCGTTATCGGCGGCGCTATGGCAAACACCTTCCTTGCAGCCCAGGGAATGCAAGTCGGTCGATCGCTCTTCGAGCCGGATTTAGGGCCAAAGGCACTTGAGCTTCTGGGTACGTTGGCCCGGAGAGATTGTAAGGTATACCTACCCGTCGATGTTGTAGTTGCTCCATCAATCACCAGCAAAGGCCTCGGTCGCGCTGTACCGGTTCAGGAAATACCGGCAGATACCATGGCATTAGATATCGGTCCTGCTACGAGTGTGCTGTATCGTGAGGCATTGCACTCGGCAGAGACGATAGTATGGAATGGGCCCATGGGTGCCTACGAGAACGAGGAGTTTGCAAAGGGAACTCACGAGATGTGCGAATCGATAGCAAATTCGCACGGACTAACCGTAGTGGGTGGAGGAGACACCGACGCAGCCATCCACCACATGCAGCTCGCGCACAAATTCAGCTTTATTTCGACAGCAGGTGGGGCATTCCTCGCTCTACTCGAAGGAAAGCCGTTGCCTGGAGTAAAGGCGCTTCAATAGCATGAGCGCTTGGGGCCTTTACGGAATAGTAACGTGATTCTGTAAAGGCTCCTGTGAGACGGTGCCACTTTCCTCCCGCTTTCTAGGCAGTTACCCCACATGCCCGGTTTTAACGGCTTAAACTAGGCGACTGACCGCTTTGTCGGAGATATGCAACCCTGCTATTTTCGTTAACACCTTCACACGAACCCATGCTACAGAGATCGAACGCTTTGTTTGACTACGCAAGATGGGGGGAGGCCTAAGCACGCAGATGGCTGCCGAGGATCACCGCGTAAAAGATGGAGGTGCAGTCAACAGTGGCCGCACCCTTGAATCGGCGAGTCGTTCGCGCCCGCCGCTGAACTTCAAACGAAGCAGTAATGAAGAACTACGTTCACATTCTCCGCTCGAACGGGATTCGGTTCCGTGTGAGGATATCCGCAGCCTCATTCAACTAAGCACCGCGTGTATCGCATGCTTCGAATTCGATACCCCGCTGTCGACCTGTACGTCCGCAGCGGAACTGCTCGAGCAGCTATACAGCCTCCCTTCCAGGTGCATCGAAGCGAGCCTCAAGCTCGCGTTGCAATTGGACAAGCCGACGACAGATGAGGTGATCGGCTTACCACTCGGAGAGGTTTTTCCACGCTCGCTGGGATACGAAAAGCTCTTCACGCGTTGGCACGGGTGCTCGCTGTCCGGTCACAGCTTCGAGATCGATGTTCTCGCCTCTGACACCTCGCCCATAGTCATGCAATCGGTCATCTACGCGCGTATCATCAACGATAGTTTCTCTCGCATGTGGGTGGTGCTCAGGGATGTAACTGTTCATGCGCGCGCAGTTCAGGCTCTCGCCCGCGCCGAACTACACTACCGCTCCCTTGTCGAGCGTCCGGGCTTAATGCTAGTCAGATTTCGACCGGATGGTTGGTATGAGTACATGAGCCCATCGGTGCAGGAGGTTCTCGGGTACTCTATTCATGATTTCAATGCACGACCAAGCTTGATACTCGAGCTCCTCCATCCGGAGGACCTCGCTAAATTGGAGAAATTAGGGCAGCTGAACCTGAACAGTACGTGTGAGCCGAGTGAGAGTGAATTCCGATTGAAACTAGCCGATGGCTCCTATCATTGGTTCTTCAGTCGACATTCTCCGAAGCGATCTGCAAGCGGAGAGATCGAGTACATCGACCTTCTGTGCATGGACATTCAGAAACACAAACAGCTCGACCACGAGGTCGCGCAACAGATCAAGGCATCCCTGGTATGCCGCACCGCAGCCGGAATAGCTCACGATCTCAACAATTACCTCACCGTGATACAGGGACAGGTAGAGAGCAGCCTACGCGCCACAGAACCGAGTCATCCCTCACATACCTCTCTGCTCGAGGCGCAACAGGCGATCGCAGCATGTTCGCACATGACTCGACAGCTTCTAGACGTCGGCCGTAACGGGTCGAGCCAGCGAGTGCAGAGTTCGGTTGCCTCCCTGTTGCGCGAAGCGGCAACTCTGTCGAAACACCTCATCACTCCGACGATTACCCTGCGGGTGGAACAGTGTGAAGAGGAGCTGTTAATTGAATGTGCACCTCTGGAGATGCAGCAGGTATTGATGAACATCGTCCTCAACGCTCGGGACGCTCTCGATGGCAGCGGCATGATAATCCTGAGCGCCTCGAAGGTGCTGGCGCAGGATGCTGAACCTTTACCCCAGGTAGCGATTCGAATTCGTGATAACGGCTCTGGTATTCCTGCTGAGTGTATCGATCGAATCTTCGAGCCTTATTTCACCACCAAAGGTGGACGAGGCGGGACAGGCCTTGGGCTTAGCAACGTACGATCCTCTGTTGAGGCTCAAGGGGGACGTATCGAGCTACGCAGTACGGAGGGAGTCGGCACTGAATTCTCACTTGTCTTTCCTCTCGTACGCAGAGAGCAGCCGCGGAGATCTACTCAGTCGCATCTCTGCACACAGCCGGAGCGAGCTCTTGCGGTATTGGTCGCCGACGACGACGAAGGTGTGAGAAACATCATA
>JBILFA010000156.1:0-6319 GCA_044351795.1 Bdellovibrionota bacterium
CGTCCAAGACCTGATTGACGAGCCTCTCGCGTCCGATGATTCTTTTCCTCTGTACCGTGGCTAGTGCGGTAGCTGAGTGAATCCGCGATATCGACATCGATAGTAGAAGTGCCGGAGAAGTTGGAGAACTGAGATGAAGGAATGCCCGAGAGCGGATTCTGGATACACGTACCCATTGCGAATCGGAGATCGCAAAAGTCGAGTGGACGAGCAGCCTAGTAGCCTAGGACATCAGCAAGCTTCGGCATGGAGGGAGGATACAGCCCCGGAGGATAAGGGACGGCAATGTCTCCTATCTTCCACCTCTGCCGAACTGCTCGTGCTCTGTGCATGAGCTCCTTGAAGAATCTTATAAAGGTGACTCTTATGCTTCTCTTTTCCGAGAGGCACCACATGCGGCGGCCGCTGCGTTTGGGGCGATAGGTGACGTCCAAGACCTGATTGACGAGCCTCTCGCGTCCGATGATTCTTTTATTATTAGCAACTCTGAGTCTTGCAGCCCGTTGCTCTAAAAGCCTAACTCGCTCGATGAGCCTCTTGTTGATGCGTTGTTGTTCTTCAAAAGAGCGATAACCGAACGCATCCATCCAAGCATTTGGCTCAAGGATAAACGTTTGGTTCTCCTTTGATTCTGTGAGGAGTGTATCTGCTAGCTTGGTGTACCCACGGAGATTGTGTGCATCTCGGGGGATGAATGAAAACTGAGGTCGGCGTAAGCGCTTGCAATGACTAGTTGTCTCTCCGGATTGGAACATCTTCCAGGATGATAATCCGGGATACTTATCGATGGAGGCTTCAAGGTTGTCCTTTACCGGGTTGGCATAGAGGTAAGCGATAGCTAGAAGTGCTCTGATAGGGGTAAGCACAATGGGGCTATCGTATCCCTCACACCAAAGGGTTCGTTTCCCTCGACCCAAGAGGCGGTTAATCATGTGAGCTGATTCAGTCTTGAAGCAGCGGATGAACGCGTGAACATCGTCGGGATTCATCACCACAAGGACGATGTGGACGTGGGTAGCCTGAACGATAAAGTGGCAGATTCTGACAGGATGAAGTATTTGTGCTCGAGCCAGACAGCTCTTTACGATCGCCTTGCACAGAGGGTTAGCAAGGAGCAAAAGCCCCTCTTCCAAACTAAACGTGCAGAACAATACGCTCCCGTGTGGGTGATATTTCATCGCCTTTGCCATGAAGGTAATTATCGGAGACGAGAGATGGAAGTTGTGTGCTAGCTCGGAAATACTAGCCCCGGTACAGGGGGAAAAATACTAGCCCCGGTACAGGGGGAAAAATACTAGCCCCGGTACAGGGGAAAACTGTGCCCTGAATGACAGTGCCATCACTGGATCCGCTCCCGCCGCCACACGCAACGAAGGAGGACAATAGACATAGAAGTACTGGACAGAACACTCGCGTACTCACTTGTTTCATATATGCAGATCCTTTGACTTACACTCATTTTATGGAGGGAGTGATAATGTTTTGCAGCCATAATGACAATGTGGCAATTTGCCGCACCGGGGCGCGGCGACGCACTACGTTTCGATTGAGTGAGTCCTGTTTAAAAAGGGGGAAATTGACATGGCCCCGTATCCTGGTCTGAAAGCTCTCTAGAACAATATGCACTCGTCGATTACGAGCTGATGCTGCTCATACACACCCACCGGCACCTGTGGCAGTGAAGCTAGCTCATGTATCAACGTCTTTGCTCGCCCCGATCGCCAAGTCCTTTCAAGTGGCTCAGACGCATCATTCTCATCCTGTGCTGCGTCAGCACGATCCGGGAATCGCCCGCTCAAGCATCCCCCGACGCGTTGGCTCCCCTACAGCTCTCCTTTCGCTTCGTAGCCAACGGGACACCGCTCAAGCCCGATACGGATTACATCAATCAATTTGGAGAGCGCTATCAGGTGCGGACCCTTATGTTCTATGTATCAAGGGTCCGTCTATCGAGCTCCGAAGACACGAGCACTAGCTACGATGAGAGTTATCACCTCGTAGACTACTCAGATGCCGCCTCGCATAAGGTGTCGGTACGAGCTCCAGAGGGTATCTATGACACCATTCAATTCATGGTAGGCGTGGACACCTTTCACAACACCAGCGGCGCACAAACCGGGGCGTTGGATCCATTGCATGGCATGTTCTGGACATGGAACTCCGGCTACATATTTGCAAAATTTGAAGGACTCGGTGTTCTTCCATCGGGAACGGATTCTTCCTTTGCTCACCATGTGGGAGGATTCCGGCCGGGTGAAGATGCGCAACGCTTAGTTAGCCTCACCGTGCCCTCCAACCAAATCGTCGAAGTCAGCGGCCAACACCCCTCTCAGATAGAAATAACAGTTGAAGTTTCTCGGTGGTTCAATGGCAAGCATGCTCTCTCTCTCAAGGAGTATCCTCGGGTGATGACTCCCGGTGCTAAATCCATGCTGGTTGCAGACAACATATCCACTATCTTTAGTATTCAATAGAGCCATCTCGGATAAAGAAAATGTTCATTTAGGGGCCTTTGATGGATTTTGCAGCGAGCATCCTCCCTCTAAAAACACTCATAAAGCGGTCCCGCGTGCTCTGCTATGTAATGGTTTGGGGAGGTCTAGGGCTCCTTGGATTGATATTTTTAACGGCGTCCGACACCTTTTATTCTACACACAGGATCAAACTTCCTCCGGGAGCCTCACCTCTTAGCTGGAAAAACCCTCCCGGCTTTCCTTCGCCGATTTACACGTTTGCGACTAATCCGCTTTCTAAGGAGGGATTCGAGTATGGAAGACGCCTCTTTTATGAGGGACGCCTTTCCAGAGATGGAAACTTTCCCTGCTCGTCATGCCATCAGCAATTTGCGGCATTCGCCACCTATGCTCACGATCTGAGCCATGGATTCAATGATCAGTTAACAATGCGAAACACCCCTGGATTGGCTAACCTCGTCTGGTCACCTTCTTTTCATTGGGACGGTGGAATAAATCATCTTGAGGTTCAGCCGTTAGCGCCCCTGACGGCCCCCAACGAAATGGCCGAGAGTCTGGAGAATGTGCTCTTCAAACTCAATCAAGACCCTGAATACCAAAACATGAATGCTGCAGCGTTCGGCACTCCCGAGATAACCTCTCAGAGTATGCTAAAAGCATTAACACAATTTATGGCGATGATGGTTTCAGCCGATAGTCGATACGACCAAATGAAACGTGGTGAGCTTGAATTCACCGCAGATGAGCAACATGGATACGAGCTCTTCAAAGAAAGGTGTGCGACCTGCCATGCCGAGCCCCTCTTCACGGATTATTCATTCCGGAACACTGGACTCGCGGTCAAATCTCGCAATCGAGACCTAGGGCGTGAGCGCATTACAAACGACCCAGGCGACGCACGTAAGTTTAAAGTCCCCTCGCTGCGAAATGTGGAATTAACCAGCCCCTACGGCCACGATGGACGATTCCCGACCCTATCGTCCCTTCTCGATCACTATCGGTTTAAGATCGGTAACGATCCGCTTGTGGACCCGTTCCTTCGAGGAGGAATATCACTTGATGAGGCCCAGAAGGGGGCTCTCATAAAATTTCTACGTGCCCTGACCGATCGAGATTTTGTCTCAAACGAGAACTTC
Source organism: Bdellovibrionota bacterium (assembly GCA_044351795.1). Classification (GTDB taxonomy): domain Bacteria; phylum Bdellovibrionota_C; class UBA2361; order UBA2361; family OMII01; genus OMII01. The sequence continues at coordinate 3,611 of JBILFA010000156.1, forward strand.
AGAGACCCCGTTAATGCCAGATATTGAACATTTTCGAAACGCAGCGCTCCTAGTCTTTTGCTTAGGGCGACCGCTGGCATGGGGAGAGATGAGTGGGCTCCCTCCAGTGGTATCATTCTGAGTAACCCACCGAAGAGCGCGTTCAGGATGAACTGGGCGGGTGGGCAAGGATAACGGTCACGCTGATTTGCCTCGTGACAGCGACTCTCATTATCTATTTCCCCTGAGCTGCTCGGGAACATGTCGCAGCTGCTTCTCAACCATCCGGTCAAATCCCGCCAGCAATCGATCATACAACAGGCCTTCAGCCGCCAATCCGTGTGCAGCTGCATTAAGTTTCAGGAGATGTGCAATCGATTCGATCGTACTTAAATAGTTATCTCGCGGCTGCTTTCTAATTCGGTAGTTCGAACGTAGGGGCTGTTTGAAGGTTAGGCAGGGAAACTCCTTGAGCTCCGGGTTTCTAAAGAGGATCTTTCCCGCTTCCTCCCAAGTACCATCAACTACGATGACCGTACTGTCGGAATCGAGCACCACCTCTTCACAGTTCTGCGCTCCGGCGGAAGGATAGAGCAGGAAGGTCTTTCCACCCTGCACGGCTGCCTTTATCTGATGAGGCTCGAACTCCACCCCCGAGAGTAGGCGTGCATTGGTAATGGCGCCGACTGCAAGCTTTGCTGTCGAGTAGTACTTCATTCGCTCGTTCGGATGTTGGAGGATCAAGACCCGGCAGTGCGCAGCAAAAGGTTCGATAAAATGGCACACACAGTAGGCCGTGGGCCGAAAACAGGCGTAGCAGGTAGGGCGCGCGAGTCGTGAGTGCGGTCCTCGAATTGCGTAGCACTCGGGGGTGTTTCTTCTCAAGCAATTCCTTTCTTTACACTACACTCGATGCGACTCATGCACTTTACCTTCCGATTGGGATGCAACTCGACATGGTGGCCCAACTGCACCGAGCTTATGTGATGTATAGATGAAACAGTGTGGCTTTTGGAGAGGGCCTGCATTTATTTCGTATCGCCACGTAAAGTCCGTTTCCAGGAGGTTGCTCTGACGAACGGAGTGGCGTCCGTCTCCGCCTCGCTCAACACGGCGCCGAGATCTCAAAGGTTGAGACGCTCTCGGTGATTGCGCACAAAAAGGGTCAGATTGCACCGTCAGCGGGCGTCCTCCATCACGTTTCTGTTCGATTTGTCGTGTTTTTTCGGCAGCGGCGCCCCCACCCGTATTGAATAAGGGGGCTTCCGTTGTATCTTTGGGCTCTTTGCCTAACGAAGCGCCCTCTATGACCGGATCTCCTGATTTCAAGCCCTCTCACAAGGACGACCAAACCTCCAAGAATGTGCCCTCTCAGGTACCGCCCGACGATCTCTTTTCGCTACAGGGTCTCTCCGCCTCCCCTCTGTCCAAGGAATATCTGCTCAATAGTGATCTGGGGCGGCTCTCCGCTGTGGTCGAACGAACCCTCGTGGATGTCAATTTCCTCAATGAATTCGTCGGCTACTATCAGGCTGCATGCAGAGACAGTACGGTTGAGACGATGGTGTTCCGCCACCGCATGTGTCAGGTTATCTCCGCGCTGGCAAGAAAGCAGACAGAGGCAGGGAGCAAGGAGAGCTATGCTACCATGTCTAGGCTCTCGATTATAACTCAGTCTTTTCTAGACGACCTCGAGTACAACCCGACGGCGCAGGTGCCTACCTCTCTCAATGAGCTCGTGCATACGTGTGTGGGCGTACTGCAAGGACTTGCCAAATACCGACGCCTCGTGCGGCCGAAACAGCCTCTCGAAGCAGAGCTCGCTGGCAAGGTGCTCAAAGCTTCGCTGCTATGGAGCAGCATCTACGAGCAGAATCTCGACCACGTGATACGAGGCTGCGAGATTGTGGGCCTATCAAAGAATCCCGAACTAAATAATGAGGTGGCGTCGCTCGTAGAGATGCAATTCGAATGGAAGCATGAGAGTCTCGATCCTCTTCGACCCAACAACGAGATGCTAATCGAGATTTGGACAAAGACCTTTGATCTTGCAGGTCAATTGGGAGATTACCGATTCGCTGATAGCATAATCCCGATAGCCAAAGAGTTTCTCGAGCGCAGTTTGTCCGAGGAGCCGAATGTCGTGGTGTCCGAGCTCGATAGTGACGAGCAAATCTCTCACAAGATCTCGACTGCTGGGGCTCTCGATAAGTGCGAGAGCGCTGCCTTGAATGCGCTTGCTCATTGCCAATATAAGTTGGATGCCGCCCCTGTGTGGAAACGGATCCTAGCGGAGGGCTCCTTCATGTCAGCGCATTGGCGCCTTGCGCTTGTTGCGCTTGCGGACCTCGATCCGGAGCTGACTGCTCCCTACCTCGCAGAGCTTCTTAATACCCTCGGGATGAGACCAACTCCCCACATCGACAGACAGCGGTTGAGGAGGTCGATGCGCCATGAGCTCATGGCCTATCTCCGCTTCCCGGGAACCGAGGACGTCCTCGTGCAGGTCTTCGATGTAAACAAAGAGATCCATGTAAAGCCGACACGGCATGAGCGATTGAGATCGCTCTTTGAGAAGATGCTCATAAATCCGGAGGAAAAGTGGAGCCAAGCTGCCTTGAAGAGGTTGGAATATGCGCTCGATCAATTCCCCGAGTAACTATGAATGCGCCATTCTGGCCTCAACAGGTTGCGGAAAAATGGCTTCGTAGCGAGAAATTCGAGGTTTTG
>JBILFA010000050.1:0-23705 GCA_044351795.1 Bdellovibrionota bacterium
AGGGGCCAGTAGCTCAGCTGGTTAGAGTACACGCCTGATAAGCGTGAGGTCGGTAGTTCGAGTCTACCCTGGCCCACCATGTTGCTCCTACCCAAACTTGGCTACGCCAAGATTTGGATGACGGCCAGGGAGGTCCCTGGACACTGTCTTGTTCCTATCCAAACTTGGCTACGCCAAGATTTGGATGACGGCCAGGAGGGCCTGGACCCGGGTTGCTGCTATGTGGCTCCTATCCAAACTTGGCTACGCCAAGATTTGGATGACGGCCAGGAGGGCCTGGACCCGGGTTGCTGCTATGTGGCTCGTATCCAAAGTTGGCTTTGCCAAGTTTGGATGATGGCCAGGTAGGATCAGAGCTGTGAAATACCTCTTATGAGGGCCTGTAGCTCAGTTGGTAGAGCACCAGCCTTGCAAGCTGGGGGTCCAGAGTTCGAATCTCTGCAGGTCCACCATCCACCCTAATTCCTTGCTGAATCGGCCCCGGGTACCACGGTCATAATTTGTGTTAAGTAGATCCCTTATTCCTTATAAGTGTGGTAGGCTTAGGAAGTTTGGGCCGGGTGAGCTGTATGCGATTTTTCGACGAGCGCGCGAGGAAGGGTGTGTGTTCGAGAGTTGGACTCTGCATGTTTTTTCTCGCTCTCACTCTGGTATGCAGAAGCTCCTTAGCACAGGCTCCGACTCCAACCCCGGCTGTCAAAGTGTCGGCAATTGACGATATTGAGTTTGATACCTTCACAGGTGGTGGTGACCTGACTGCGGAAGATCCTATATGCGTATTCAACAACCAAAGCACTGACTTCGGGGTCAGGTTTTTTACGGATTCAAACAGCTTTGTTCTTTCGCGGGCCGGGGGAGGAGATCCGATCCCGTTCTCTGTTCGATTCAAGGTCGGTGCGGGAGGATACACTACCATGCCGTACAACTCGGTAACTAATTTCTCAGGAGCCAACACAATTTCTACGAACTGTAACAATTCCCCCAATGCGACCTACGAGATTAGGTTGACGAATGAAGATGTGTTGTCGGTAAGGCCTGGAAATTACTCAGTCACTTTATATGTAGTAATCGAGCAGCCGGTTTGAGATTCGGTCGTACGAAGCGAGGCGATCCGATCTTGGCAGAGCTGAACCTTCTTACTAAAGTTTGAGGGTTGACGACGGGTGTTTGTCGGCGGAAATGCTAGTGATGGAAAATAGAAATCTTTGTGTCGTGGTCGGAGTCGTGAACTGGGGATTTACAGTTTTAGCAATATCAGGTGCAGTTTTAGTGGGTTCGCTAGATGTGGCGGATGCTCAGGACTCAGTGCCGAACGCATTCTCAGTAAGGGGAAAAGACTTCACGTGTGAGTTCCAGCCCGAGAATTCGCGGTTGGAGTGCAAATCTCTTACGGAAAAGAAGTTCGAAGGTGTAGAGACGATCGTTCTTGAGGATCCCGATCGGCTCGTTATCGACATTCCGAATGTGGCTGCGGGAAAGCCCCAGTCGACTATGGTGAACTCGTCTTTGGTAGTTCGGATTCGATCCGCGCAAAGAGGTTCTGGGGCTCGAGTGGTATTAGATCTGCGAAGGCCTACTGCCTTTATGCGCTACGAGTCCTCAAATGGCACTCCTTTGATTTCCCTTGAACTTTCGCAGACAGGAACGGAGCCGCCCCCGCCTGCAGAAATGACTACACCCCAAACTACAGAAGAGGTATCGAAACCGGACCCGAAACCGAACGATATAACGGATTCAACGGAGCAGACGGAAGCTTCGCTTGAGCCGAAAAAGGAGATATTGCCCCAGCTCCCAAACGCGAACCTCACTATCCCTCGTGATGCGCTGGAACCGGACTCAGTGCTTCTGTTCTCCGTTAGCACCACTTTTCTCTCTTTTGAGCCTGGAGAGCGCCCAATTAAGGATGTCCAAGTGGTTAACAAGACCGAGAAGGAGTTGTTTCTGAGAACTGACGTTCAGAGAGTCTATGATTCAGGAACCCCAGCAGAGCGCTATGAAAACACCAAGGTGATCGTCGCATCTCCCAAGCGATTTGCCTTGCCCCCTCTAGCAACTCGCTCCGTGCGACTAGTTGTGAGTGGAGATCTGCCGCAGAGTAGCGAGGAGATATATCGAATGATTTTATCCCCAGAGGAGTTACCGGATGCTCAGGTCGAAATCCGGGGGCAACTCAATCAGCAGGCTGCACGTTTCAAAGTCGTGGCAGGTCTTGGAGTTACGATTTCTCTTCCGAGCTCCCAGGCACAGGGTTTGATTCGACTTGAACCACAGGTGAATCAGATTGTACTCGTCAACACCGGTTCGCGTTCTGTGTTGATCGAAAACTGCTCTGCATGTCCTCTCAATCGGGACACATGTGCATCCTCGGGGCGTAAGCTGCTTTATCCACAGCGTCCCTGGAGCATACCTGTGACCGGTTCGGGAGTCATTAATTGTGATGTTGTAATTGGCAAGGATAAGACCCAGTTGTCGTCAGTGTATAACGCTAAGGAGTCCGAATGAAATGCAGTAATGTCTTACTGAGCATGATAGTAAGTTGCTTGGGGCTCTTCCTCGGTTCTGTGGCAGATGTGCAAGCCCAGCTTGGAGTAAATAAAGTAATAGTCACCTTTAAGGGTACAGATCGTCCGGTTAAGAATGTGACGGTATCCAACTCAGCCAAACACCCCCTGTATGTGACTGTCAAGGCCGAGCGGGTAGTCGATCTTTCGGTTGAGCCGATGGTGTACGAGCCTGCAGATGATCTTCTCATTTCTCCTAAAACCTTTTCCGTTGGTCCGCTCGGACAGCGGACTGTCCGCATCTTGATGAAACAGTTGCCCAGCGACAAAGAGCGAGCTTATCGAATGCTTCTAATACCACAAGCGACGGAGTTCGGTGATTCGGAGGCCACAACTATGAAGCGGAATGGGAGATCGGTAGCCCTCCACGTATTAACAGGATCAGGCATGGTTGTGTATGCCGAGCCTACGAAGCTGGTGAAGGAGCTCGCACTATCACGCGATACAACGACGCTCACCCTCACAAATAGAGGTAATGTTCAGGTGCAATTTTCAGCAGGTGTGACTTGTCCAGAGAGCGTCGAGCTTTCCGACGACGAGCGGAAGATTGCTCTGGATTTTCGCGGGAATAGTGAATTCGAAAAGAGGGGATGCACCCGTTTCAAGGGCGGTAGGATTCACGTCAGCCGATCGGCCGCTATTCAGAGCCCGATCGGTAACCGGATCATTTTCGGCAGACGGTTCGGTAGCGATGGTGAGATGGAGTCGCTTGTCATTGAACCGAGAAGTGACCAGATTGGTCGACAAGGATAGTGATAGCGTGATGTCTCTAGCTGACTTCCCGAATCGTGCAGTAGGGTTGCTGTGTAGTGCGCTCTTCTGCATCGGTGTCGGTATGTCGGCGGCTCGTGCGCAATCAGCTACCGACCCTGCGTCGGTAACATCACCTGCTGTGTCTGAAGCGAATGATTCGATACTCGTTGAACTTCCTGAGCCTGATGAGGAGTCAGAATCGACGGTGTTTGATCTATATCTTGTAGACGAGTTCCAAGGGGCTGTCGTTGCATCGTACACAGATAATTGGTTTCAGATCGATGATCCAAATGACGCAGTCGGACAGTATCAAACGCTGCAAGGGCACAAGGGGAAGTTAGTTGAACTTCTTAGTGGTCGTATAGAAAAGATGCGCACCGTAGAGGGGGCTGGAACGGTACACTATGACCTCAGGACCTTTCGAATAATCCTCAAGCCTGACCCATCATTCTTGAAAAGTAAGTCTCTCGACTGGAGACAGAAGCTCGGGGAGCCTGAACCTGGGTTCTCTTTGCAGCAAACCCTTGGAGTTGCTGCCTCTCAGGATTCGGATAGCGCCACATTGGGGAATTCGACCGCATTTACTCACCGTGGTTTGGTGAGTTACGAGGACATCTTTCTGCGCACTAACGGTTTCGTAACGCAGGATCAGTCATATCAGCTCAACGAGGCTACACTCGGAACCATCATTGATGATTACGACACACGGGCCGGTCTGCTGCAGATGGGTAGTCAGACCTTCACGCCTAGCTTGCGGTTTGCTGGTTTTCAGTTCGAGACCTCTCAAAATATCTTCCTCGAGAACGAGAACGCTCGTGGGAGTAAGTTAGAGATATTCGTACCATCGCGTTCGACGGTGCAGTTTTTCCGCGATTCACAGCTCCTTTCGGTACTGATTCTCGACTTTGGTTTGCAGGAGGTCGATACCAGCGCGTTCCCTCAGGGCTCCTACGAGGTCGATATCATCATTACCGATAGTACCGGAAAGGAGACGCGAGATAAGAGATTCTTTACCAAAGCTGGATTCCTGACGAGTCGCTCTGCTCCTATCGTATCTTTCTCGGGTGGGGCAGTGCGTGATGTTATGGATGTACTCAGTACTCCGCTTGGACAAGCCGGTATGCGCATGCGAGCATCAGATTTCTTCGATGTGGGGTTGGGAGTCGCCGCCACTGACCAAAGAGCGATTGGGAGCGCGGATGTAAATGGCTTTTATGATATCTTCCGGTTTGGCTTCGGAGGTGCTTCGTCGACGAGTGGAGATATCGGGCGCTACGGGACGCTAGGGATCGTTGCTTTTGACTTCTCGATTAATGGGAGAATTTCACATGCTGATGGTGAGGCAACGGCCACAACTTCGCAGGACCTTATTCCCAACACTGGAGGATTTCTTCCTCAACTCGCGCGTGCCCCAACTGATCTGATCATACAATCTCAGCGCAGTAAGACCCTTTCGGTATCCCGTTCAGTAGGTCCGGCCAGTTTGCGCTACAACGTTCAAGATAATCGAATCGGCGAGGGCCCAAATGCGTACGCACGCGGACCGACGCTAGACTACAGAATGTATGACGACGAGGTCTCTAATGTCGTGCTGCGAGCAGCTTATTTCGACACTGAGGCGGGGGCCAATACGTCTCTTCAACTTTTTTATCGCTACCGTCTTTCGTCCAGACTCAACCTGAATTCTCAGCTTATGCGTCGCTGGGAAAGTGATGGAGAAGAATTCCTGTTGTTGGCGGGTGCTACCTATAACTCTCTGGCGTATCGCTCCGGCGCCGGCTCTCGAATACAGATGCTCGAGGAAGCTCGTCGCTCAGAAAGAGAGAGCACTAAACAGGACACGTTGACTTCGACCCTTCAGGGAAATGTGCAGGCCGATTATCTGACCCTTGGAACCTTTATGCGGGACAATCGTATCCGCGATTCCGACTCACGAACTACCCTGGGAGTCAATGCTGAGACTACGTTGTTTATCTCGAATGAGGGAGACATAGATCTCTCTATGCCTCCGAAAAACGAGGCCGTTTTCGTGGCAGAGATCGAGGGAAATCTTCTCTCCGAAGACGACCAATACGATGTTTTGGTGAACGGCCAGCGTCAAGGGATAGTTGCTCGAGGTAGGCGGGCGATTCTCTCTCTTACTCCGTATCGTCAATACTCTATTAGTCTTTCCGCTCACGAGGGCTCGGCGTTGGTGGACTACGATGTGGCGAAGTACGAAGTTACTCTCTTTCCGGGTAATGTGGCCAAGCGAGTGTGGCAGGTTGATAAGGTCTTCGTTCTTCTGGGGCGAGTAGTGGATGAAGATGGGCAACCGATTGCACGCGAACGTATTCAAGGGGCTAGAGGATATGGGTTCACCGAAGCTGATGGGACTTTCCAGATAGAGATATCCGGCACAGAAGTTTTATCGATTGCAAGTCCTCGACGCAGGTGCACATTCGAACTGTCTATGGATAAGCCACCGGAGTATGTGCTCGATGTTGGTGATGTGGTGTGTCGCGGATCGGACTGAGTTCTGCGCTTCGGGATTTTGTCCGCCATTTCGTTTGTTGACATAAGGCCTTGATCTCAGGCCAGTACGCAAAATTTTTACCAGTTTCCACAATTTTTCCTAAAGAAAAATACCGGCTCACTCGACCCTACAAACTACAGGGATGAGCCGTCAAGTGGCTCGGCGGGCTGAGCGCGCTTTGGCTAATTGGGGAACGATTGTGGAATCTCAGCCTTTATAAAAGGAAGCTTATGAGAACGTACAGTAAGATCGTGGTAATGGCTTTAGCGTTGATAGTCACGTCACAATCCCGCGAAGTGAGCGCGGCGAGCGACGGAACTGAGGGTTTGACCTCAACCGGTGACACAACAATCACTTTGGAAGTCGACGAAATTGTGAAAATAACGGAAATCGACAACCTCGATCTGTCATCTCCAGAGTACGACGGAGTCGCTGCGGAGATTACGCAAGAAGACGACGTGTGCGTCTACTCGAACATGGACACTGGCGGGGGATCCTCACATGAATATTCCGTAACTATGACAGGCAATGGAACCGGCAGTACCTTCAGGGTTACATGTCAAACGGGTGACTGCGCAGTAGGAACTGCGGACGAAATCGATTACGGTGCTTGGTGGAACGACGTAACCGGAAGCAACGTTGGTGAAGCTCAAGTAGGTACGACCGGAGGGACGTCTGATGCACTCACGCTTCAGACCGGATGGTCTAATTCCCTGAATTGCGGAGGAGCAGGAGCAACCAATGCTCGAGTAAGGGTCAAGTTCGCGAAGGCCGACATGTTGGACAACCGCAGAGCAGGAGCGTACGAGGGCCTTTTGACCATCCTCATTACGCCGACTCCGTAACCCTTAACGCACACCGTTCCCCTGAGGCGAGGCCTCTTACTCGGTAACGAGTGAGAGGCCTTGTCTATTTAGTACTGACCAATTGCCTAAATTTGATCGTAACACTATCGGGGTACGAAGAGAGCGGTAATTGCTTACCATCTCCTCCACTCCAACCCCAACCAAGACAGCCCCGCCAATAATGGCAAACTCGAGCTACTTTCGGCGGCGACTTCGTTGATGAAGTTGGTTTGATCAGCAGAGTCGATCGGGCTTAGGGCGATGCCGTCAACTTACCAGGCTGTGCTTGGAGGGGTTGATTTTGTAACTAGTTGATTTTACGTGTGTGCTCAATATGGTGAGAACTCTCAATACCTCTGCGAGTTCTGACGACCATCTTTCAGACTGTAGCGGTAGACATGAATAAAAAACTACGAGTTCTCATCGTCGATAACGCACCTGAGATCCTTGCGATCCTTTCTGAGCTGTTCCAAGGGGAGGGATTTGAGGTGGTCACTGCCGTTAATGGACATGATGCGCTCGCAAAGTACGATACTCACATGGAGCGGAATGCTCCATTTAACCTTGTTAGCCTTGATATTGTCATGCCCGATATTCAAGGTCCGGAGTTGGCAGCTCAGCTTCGGTCACACGGCTATGGAGGACCGATGGTTGCGTTCTCGGGATTTCCTAGCTTTACGATGAAGAAGAAGGTCGTAGATAATGGAGTCAGCGCATATTTCAACAAGAAGGTGATTAGCCCGAGCCTTATCAAAGCGATTCGCGAACGCTACTGTTGATGGCGATGAGGTCCTTTCGCTCAGAAGGCAGGTGATGCACTTCCTCAATCCTCATAATCGTCCGTGCATGACCCTTCGGATGAACGAGTTGACATCACCGTCGAGAGATCCTGCGCTCGAGTGAGGAACGAAATACGCGCTGTCCGGTAGAGCCGGAGGAAGCGGCTTGTAGGTTGGAAGCACGTCAGAAGACGCATGCGGCTGCTCGTATCGCTGAGAGCTTGGTGTCGCAGAGGTCAGAAGGTGGGGCGAGATGCCGCTAATCCCCGGCTTCCACAGGCACAGTACAGCTACTATCCAAAACGCTACCCCGAGTATCGGGATAAAGAGTCGCCAGATCGAGCGGATGAATCCGAGAGCGACACCGAACATAACCAGTATACCGATCCGTTCACGCCATCCCGGGATGGCCTGCTCCACGATAGCAGGAGCAAAAAAACTCCCAATTGCAATGAGGCCGCAGATTAATAATAGCCCCCCGAATAGGCCGAAGGGAGCAGGCATGTACGGAACTGTTCTGTTATATGTCGGAATTGAGCGAAAAGAACGTGGAAACATAGGGCACCTCACACAGTTTACAAGGGAGGTTATGCTCTCACATTGTCACAGAAGTATAACGACGGGGGCACGAATGGGTAACTTAACAGGTTGCGGAAAAATGGCTTCGTAGCGAGAAATTCGAGGTTTTGGTGATGGTCGAAGATGAGAGCGTGAAAAAACCGCTGCGATACATTGAGGATTTTTTCGCGCTCTCATCTTCGGCCAGCGCCGAAAGATCGGATTTCGCAGCAGAAGAGCATTTTTCCGCAGCCTGTTAACGCAGGGTACGTTTTGCCTCACATTTTCAACCGGGCTCGTCGATGAGATGGACGAGACGGCCGTCATACACCGTATAGGGTAATTTGCGCGAGTCTTTGTCGTTGGCGTGCCGATTGTGCGAAAGCGTTGAAGGATAGTGGGATGGGGGAGAGGGGCTTAGTGGTGCAGTTTATTCTTGGTTCGGCATTTGCCGGGATCGTTGGCGCCGCTTGTATGGGATTGTTCATGACGGGACTTACCCGCATGCGCATAGTCAATGCCGATATGATTCGAGCGATCGGCAGCCTTTTTACCGGATCAAACGAAGCTGCTCTTCGTGTGGGAGGCTTCGTGCATGCCGTGTCGGGCGTAGTGTTTGCGATGATCTACGCGATGGTCTTGAGCTTCTTCTCGGTCCACGGCTTCTGGTATGCGACCGTCATGAGCGGTGTAATCGGCTTCGTGCATGGGTTCGTAGTGTTCTTCTTGCTCATCAATATGGTGGCGGAGCATCACCCGCTACCCGAGTTTCGTGTAGTCGGGGTGGGGGTCGCCGCCGCTCATCTCGTTGGTCACATCATTTATGGGCTTGTCGTGGGAATGATTCTTGGGGCCATGAACTTGATTTCCGTCTAGCGGAGTGAATTAGAGTAGGTGGTCTCCAGGAGGCCCAAAAGATAAAACCGACCCTCATCCATTTTTTCAAAAATGAATGAGGCCGGGTTTAGACTAACGGAACTTTCCTGAATGGGAATCTCCTTGGCCCCAATCTAACCGATGCGTTCATAAGAACGGAAACGATGTGAGTGGGGTCGAGCGCCTGAGAATCAAAGGTAACGTTTACCTTTATCTCTTGTACGCTCAGATCCGCGGTCTCGGATGCGTTGCACTCCATACTTACCGCGCGAGCTGGCCCAGGAGAGTTGGCTCTGCAGGGAGGTGCATACGCTCGAGGCTACAGCTCGGTCGAGGCGTGGATTGTAGCTAGGCTGAGGGTTTGAGATGGAGACGCTATCGCTGGTCGCTGTACCGTCGACTGAGAGCTTGAAGGTCGCGCTTTCGAACAGTCGCGCCACGCTCGAGAGTCGCAACCAGCTATTGAGCGAGGTCGTGGTTGACCTGAGCTTAATGGGGTTACACGCATAGGTTGTCCCTGTTCGGGTGCTGAGACTCATCGTCAGGACCGAGGTACTAGCGCCCTGGGGAGTTTCAATTGAAAGATTGAAATTCGACCCTGCCTGCACCGAGGGTTTCGGCGATATCCGGATTCGACCGGAGCGGGTTTTCCCTGGAGTGGTTGGTTTGATGGTAGGAGTCAGCGTTGCGGTGGCGGTGGCTGTGCGGCTCGGTGTTGCCGTTCTCGTCGGAGTGGCCGTTTGTGTATTGGTTGGTGTGCGGCTTGGGGTCGCAGTGCGAGTGCTAATAGCGGTAGCTGTAGCTGTAGGTTGTTGTGGGGGTTGTGTGGGGGTCGTCAGTGGGGCCTGAGTTGGAGTTGCGGTCACGGAATTCGTTGGAGAGGCGGTTACGTTGGGGGTCGGAGTGATGGTCGGTGTCGGCGTAGTAATGTCCGGAGTGGATGTTGGTGCAACAGTCGGGGTTGGGGTCGGTGCACACAGCGACTGCGCCGATTGTACCGCTCCTAGGCCGTTTACGATTGAGCCGTAGAGTGTCTTGCCTTGAAGTGACGAATACACGGTGCCTGTTTTGATTACTGCGTCCTTCAGTTTCGCCATCGTCAGAGTGCCGTTGCAGATCGATTGGGCGAGCAGTGCTACGCCCGAGACTTGCGGCGCTGCCATCGATGTACCGCTCATATAGAGGTAGGAGTTACCCGGATACGTACTTGCTATCTGACGTCCCGGTGCGGCTATGTGAACTTTGGTCGCCCCGTAATTTGAGAAGGATGAGAGCGTTATATCGGAATTGACGGAGGCAACTGAGACTACGTTTACGCTCGAATAGTTAGCCGGATAGCTTGCAACTGAGTCGTTATTGGAGCTCTCGTTGCCGGCGGCCGCGACAAATAGGATACCCAGATTGGAGGAGTCTAGAATCGCGGTGGCCAAAGCAGAGGAGTATCCACCTCCTCCCCACGAGTTATTGCTTACAACTACATTATAACCGGCCCGCTTGAGTGCGTTTCCGTAGTTTATCGCTTTGATAGCGTTTGTCAGGCTTCCGCTTCCGGAGCTGTCGAGGAATTTAGCAGCTACGATCTTTGTATTCCACGCGACTCCGGCTACACCGGCCGTATTGTTGCCGCGAGCGCCGAGGATGCCTGCCGCATGGGTTCCGTGCCCGTTGTCATCGTTCGGATCGCCGGAGTTGTTGATCGTGTTGATACCGTAAATATCATCGATGTATCCGTTCTTGTCGTCGTCGATCCCGTTGCCAGCTATCTCTCCCGGGTTGCGCCACATGTTTTCTGAGAGATCGGGGTGTGAGTAGTTGACGCCGGTGTCGATCACGAGTGCGATTACGGAGCTGCTACCAGTGGTGTAGTCCCACGCAGCCGGCAGCGACATCAATCCTGCGCCGTACTGAATGCTGTAGTATGTGTCGTTTGGAACCCTGCTCGCCGTGAGTGCCCAGTTTGGAGAGCATGAAACATGGCCGGGTATTCGCTTGAGGATGCGTCGGATCTTCGCTCGGCGACAGGGATTGCTGACGGCAGCGTACGGTAGTGGTTTCTCGATATCAAAGCGGCGGGCGCGCACTTTTCGGTCGTTGATATGGAGTACGCCGGGCGCGATGCGCTCGGCTGAGAGTCCGACAAGTGGGATCTCCGGAAGTTTCCGATCCACAACGCTGAACGCGCGGGTGTATCCGCGTACGCTCAAGACCGTTCCGGAATAGACGGCTCGATCTGCAGCGTAGGCGATATGTGTTAGCATGCCGCACAGTGCAACTGCTGGCATGATCAATCGGGAGAGCCCTTGGGCGAGAGTTTTCATAGGTGACGCCATCCACAAGGTCTTTCGACGCCCAGGACAGGAGCATTAGTTTTAGGGCCTAAAAGTCTAAAAATGGGGGATTCTGTGGTGTTCTCGACAGTAAGTTATAGTAATTTGGAAAGCTGACTCCCTGAGATACGCTAAGGATTCGAAAGAGGGGGGCTTCGCGGATTAGAGTGGGTAGCTTTGGTGCTATTGGGCCGTGAACGTGCACGAGCACGTAGAACCGGATTATTTGTCGTGGGTATTTGTCGCAGGTAATCGCGCAGTATGAGCAAGACGGTTCTGATAACTCGCCCCGAGGGACTCTACGGGGGTGCGACTCAATTGGCGAGCAAGATTGAGGAGCTGGGCTTCCGATGGCTGATGCTCCCGGTGCTGCGCTGTGAGCCGATTGAGTTGTCCGCGCACGAAGAGAGCCTTGTCCGTGATTTCATCGCGGGGGGCGATGGGTGGGTCACATTTTTGAGCCCGACCGCCGTGTATATCTTTCGTCAAGTGTGTGAGGAGCGATCGCTCCGGGTCGATATCCCTCGGTCGATAAAGTGCGCTGTTCAGGGGACCGGGACTGCCGATGCCCTCGAAAGGTGTTTCGGACGCCGCGCGGATTTCATGCCGAGTGTATACGTTGCCGAGGATTTCGGATGTGAGTTTGCGCGAGAGCTGCGAAAGCAGAGCAGAGTTCTCGTTCCTCAGTCCGCGCACGGGAGGGATGTTCTAGCGCCGTTTTTACGTTCGAAGGGGCACGAGGTTCACTCGCTGAATCTCTATCACACGAGAGAGGTGCCGCTCTCACCTGAAACCTTAGTGCTCATCGAGCGGCAGGATCCTACCGAGAGCGTGATTGTGTTCATGAGCCCATCGGCGGTGCGCGCGACGGTGAAGGCGCTTGCTCAGCAGAGATCTCTACTTGAAAGAATACCCGTGGTATCGGTAGGTCCGATTACGAGTCAGGCGGTGAAGGCTGCCGGATTGAGAATCGCAGCCGAGGCAAGCTCTCATTCTGAAGAGGGGGTTATCGAGGCCTTGTTAGGTTTCCGCTAAAAAGCCAAGCCAAAGCCTCATTTGCGATGTGGTGCGAGTCCTCGATGCTCTGGCAGTTTCGGGCGTTCCTGGGTCTTTGCAATGGTTTATGGCCGAGACGTGTGGGACCTCAGGTATCGGAGCGCGCCGCGCCCGGTGGATCTGGTACGAAACCAGCTGCAAGGGGTACACTCCCGACGCTTGACCGATACACGCTAGGCTTACGTTCCTTGAAAAATGTCGAGGGGTTAGGTAACCTAATGGCGTTATTTACTTAGGGACACGGTTCTATGATTGACCTTCACGACCTGCGCGAACGTCCGGACGATTATCAGCAAGCCTGTGAGAAGAAGAGGGTGAACTTCGATGTGCGAGCGTTTCTCGAACTCGATAGTGAGTACCGGAAAGCACGCTCGGAATTCGAAGCGATGCGTGCCCAACAGAACGCAGTCAGTAAGGAGGTGCCCAAGCTGAGCGGAGCCGAGAAGGAGGCGAAGCTCGCCGACATGAAGGTGCTCGCTGATCGGGTGCGTGACGAGTCGCAGCGCTTAAAGGAGCTCGAGGAGAAGTGGACCAGGCAGCAGCTTTTTATCCCTTCGATCCCGCTCGAGCGTGTTCCGGTCGGAAAGGACGATACGGAGAACGTACCCCTTCGGACCTGGGGCGAAGTTCCGACACCGACCTTCGAACTACGAGACCACGTGCGCCTGGGCAAGGAGCTCGACCTCTTCGATATCGAGCGCGGGGTAAAGGTCGCTGGAGCGCGTAGCTACTTCTTGAAAGGCGATGGGACTCGTCTGCAGCACGCTTTGATGAGCCTCTCGATGGATGTGCTCCACAAGGCTGGATACACGCTTATGGATCCGCCGCACATCGTCAAATACGAGGCGATGGTCGGTACCAGTTACTTCCCGGGTGGAGAGGAGATGGCCTATCACCTCGACGAGCGAGATGATGGACTTCATCTAATCGGAACGTCCGAGGTACCGGTGGCTTCGTTTCATGCCGACGAGATCCTGACGCTCGACGAACTTCCGAAGCGTTACGCAGGGTATTCTCCGTGTTACCGTCGAGAAGCAGGTGCGTACGGTAAGGACACGCACGGTTTGTACCGAGTGCATCAGTTTTACAAGGTGGAACAGGTGGTTCTTTGTAAGGCCGATCCCGAAGAGAGTATGCGGCTTCACACCGAGCTGCTCGGGAACGCCGAGAAGGTTATGCAGCTTCTCGAGATACCGTATCGCGTAGTGGATGTGTGCACTGGCGATATGGGGCAGGGGCAGGTGTACAAGAACGATATTGAAGCGTGGATGCCGTCTCGCAAATCGTACGGTGAGACGCACAGTTGCTCGACCTTCTACGATTTCCAGGCTCGTCGTTTGAACACGAGATACAAGGACGGAAACGGCAAAAATGTGTTTTGCTACACCCTCAACAACACCTGTATCGCTTCTCCGCGTGTGCTGATTCCACTACTGGAAAATCATCAGAACAGCGATGGTTCAATCACGATCCCGTTGGCTCTTCGTCCGTACATGGGCGGACAAGATGTCATCGCGCCGAAATCATAGCTTTTTCTGAGGTAGTACATGTCTGAGTTTCTCGAAACATTGCGGGGCGTTCGCACCGAAAGTACCCCTGTGTGGATGATGCGGCAGGCGGGGCGTTATCTCCCCGAGTATCGTGCTCTGCGTGAGAGGTTCTCGATGCTGCAGATGGTGATGACGCCTGAGCTGGCGTGCGAGGTGACCTTGCAGCCGCTCAAGCGCTTCCCGCTGAGCGCTGGGATTATCTTCGCAGACATCTTGACCCCGCTGATAGGGATGGGCGTTTCGCTCGAATTCAAAAAGGGTGAGGGTCCCGTCATCAGCAATCCCGTACGTACAGCGGCAGATGTCGAGAAGCTGCGTGTTCCCGAGCCGCGCGAAAATGTGGCGTATACTTTGAACGCCATTAAGTTGGTCGTGCAGGAGTTGGGGGGTAAGACCCCCTTGATCGGGTTTGCTGGAGCGCCGTTTACCCTTTCGTGTTACTTGATCGAGGGACAGAGCCCCGGTGACTTGGAGAACACGAAGGGCTTGATGCTCAAGGATCCAGAGACGTGGCACGTGCTTCAAACGAAGTTGGCTCGACTGACTGCCGATTACCTGGTCGCTCAGGTAGAGGCCGGATGTCAGGCGTTACAGCTCTTCGACTCGTGGCTCGGCTACCTTGGACCGCGTGAGTACGATCGTTTTGTCGCGCCTTATCTTGAAGCCGTTATCACAGAGGTAATTAGCCGCGTTGATGTGCCGCTTATCTTCTTTGCGACTGGTATCGCCGGGCTCTTCTCGCGCATCGGGAAGCTCCCCGTACATGGATGCGGAGTCGACTGGCGCTTGTCATTGCAGGACGCTGCCGCATTGATTGGGCGACCCTTGCCGCTTCAGGGAAACCTCGATCCGCAGGTGTTGACCGGTCCGTGGGAGTATGTGGAGCGCTCTGCCAAGGCGATTCTGGATGAGGGGCGGACGCTACCGGGGCATATTTTTAACCTCGGGCACGGTATCTTACCCCATACGCCGGTGGATAATGTTGAGCGTTTGATTGAGTTTGTGCGATCATACCGACCATGACCCATCTTTTGGCAGTGCTCGCGATCGTTTTGTACATCGTTGCTTCGGTGCTGATGTTAGTGCAGCTCTGGAGGCCGAGCCGTGCAGGAAAAACGATGCGTTCTGCCGAGTATGCTTTCTCACTCGGATTGGTGCTGCACTCTCTTACGATGGTGTTTGTCGTGCGCGACCCGCGTTTTGTTTTAGTAGATAATGGGGCTGATTATTTTCTGTGGGTTTCGTGGGGGTTGGCGGTAGCGTTTGCGCTCTTGAAGCGGAGACTCAACTACCCTCTCGTCGGAGCTTTTATTGTGCCGGGCATCGTGCTCTTCATGGGAAGCTCCTCGTACCTTCTGCACAAGGGATCCCCGTCTGTCCTTCCCGATGCAAGTGGGTTGAGTGTCGAGCAGTATGTCCTTCCTCTCTTACATGCAGTTCCCGCGCTCGTATCGGTTGTGAGCTTGGCTCTCGCTTTTGCGACGAGCTGTGTATTTCTGATCGTCGAGAGGCGTTTAAAGAAGAGGCGCTCCGAGGCGCTAACAGGTTTTGGTCCCAACCTGCAACTTCTCGACCTCCTCAACAAGCAGTTGGCACAGCTCGGATTCGTAGCCATTTCATTGGTCGTGCTAAGCGGTGGCTTGTGGGCAGTGAGTCAACAGAAGCCGGTTTTTTCAGCGGACACCTCGGTCGTCTCGGGGCTCGTGACGTGGCTCCTGCTGGCGTTCATCCTGCATGTTCGCTTGGTATTGAAATGGTCTCCAAAGCAGGTGTCTCGACTGACGGTGATTGTAACCGGCTCGTTCTTCGTGTCGGTTTTTACGGTGTTGTTTTTCGCGGGGCGGTTGACGCACGTGAATTTGTGAAGTGAAAACGAGCGATGAGTGACGCGCTTTCAATTATGCGACCACCCAATCAGTACGATCCTCGTGTCGTAGTGACCGGCGTGAGTTTTCGAACGCTCGATGTGAGCGGGCGGGAGCACATTGTGCGCAAGATACCGCAACCCGAAGTGCTCGCGCAGCGGATCGTGAAGGACGGCTTAGCGAGCGAAGCAGCGGTGATATCAACCTGTAACCGCTTCGAGATCTTCTCGGTCGGCGGGGAGGGTGGAGGTATCCATGCGTTCTTTTCCTCGCTGCTGGAGCTCGAGCGAACGCCGGGAGATGCTCTGTATCAGTATCTCGATGCCTCGGCGGTCAAACACCTCTACCGGGTTTCTTCCAGCTTGGATTCCATGGTGTTGGGAGAAGTGCAGATCCTTGGACAGGTAAAGCAGGCCTACAAGCGCGCTGTAGAGGTAGGTAGTGTCGGATCGCACCTGCACCACCTCTTTCAGAGTGCGTTCCACGTGGCCAAGAAGGTACGAGCGAACACCGAGATCGCACATCACGGTGTTTCGGTCAGTTATATAGCCGTGCGCTTAGCGCAGCAGATCTTTGCTGACCTCTCCTCTTCGACCGTCGTGATTATAGGCAGTGGCGAGATGGCAGAGCTCTCTGCTCTTCATCTGTGTTCACACGGATGTCGTAAGATAATCGTAGCTAATCGCACTGTTGAGCGCGCGGCTGAACTGGCCGAGAGGTTCGGCGGCTCAGCCGTGGCGCTGGGAGATCTCAATCAAGTGATCGACCAAGCCGATATCGTGATCAGCTCGATCAGCATCGATCGTCCGGTGATTAGTCGAGCGTCACTCAAGGGACGGTCGAGTGAGAAGCCGATATTTTTAATTGATCTCGGAGTGCCGAGGAACATCTCTCCAGACCTTGCTGAGGTCGACAGTGTCTACCTCTACAACATCGACGACCTCGCGGCGATCGCCGATGATAACCGAGCTATTCGTCAGGCAGCTGCGCGAGATGCCGAAATGGTGATTGAATACGGCGTGCTTCAGTTCGAACGATGGCGGGCGAGGCTGCGGGCGAAGCCGGAGATCGTCGACCTTCGTGGGCGTGTCTCGGCTATCTGCGAGGTTGAGGTTCGGAAAGCGCTCGGGGCGTTCGCCATGCAGCACCCCGAGGTATCAACTCGATTGGGACATTCGATTAGTGAAAAGATATCCCATGAGCTCGTCGATTTGATGCACGGTCGAGGCACCGCTGAGGATGACTATTATCCGTTGCTGATGATGCCGACGGACAAAGGGTCGAGATCATAGCACAGGTATGAAGATAGAGCGTTCTACCGGCGTCTATTCGTAATTGTCGGCCTATCAACGATCGGAAGGTATATCGAGGACTCTGGTACATATGCGTAATGTCCCGCACACTCTCGGTTGGTTTATCAATTTTGTCTTAATCTGTGTACTAGGGAGTACAAGTCTTATGGCCCAAAATGGGAAGAGCAGCCCCGAGGAGCTGCAGAAAAAGCTCTCGCCTCTGCAGTATCACGTTACGCAGCAGTGCGGTACGGAGCCGCCGTTCAACAACGAATACTGGGACAATCACGCCGCAGGCATCTATGTAGATGTCGTGAGCGGCGAGCCGCTCTTTAGCTCAATCGATAAGTTTGACTCAGGTACCGGATGGCCGAGCTTTACCAAGCCAATCGATAAAGGTGTAGTCACCGAGAAAAAAGACGCCTCTCACGGAATGATCCGAACGGAGGTGCTCTCGAAGGAAGGGGGCTCGCATCTCGGACATGTGTTTACCGATGGACCGGGAGCAAATGGGCTACGTTATTGCATCAACTCGGCATCGTTGCGCTTCATCTCGGTGGAGCGACTAGAGGCGGAAGGATACGGCGAGTACAGGAAGCTTTTCGGTTCCGATGCCTCGCGCGACGAGACCGGAGCTTCGGTAGCGAGTGAAGAGGTGGCTGTTCTTGCGGGCGGTTGTTTCTGGGGGGTCGAGGAGCTGATACGACAGCTCCCAGGCGTTCTCTCCACTGAGGTAGGATACACCGGTGGTCAGTGGCCGGATCCAACCTACGAGAGAGTCTCCTCAGGGACGACGGGTCATGCGGAGTCTGTGCGGGTCGTATTTGATCCGCGCAAGCTCGCATACGCGGACCTGTTGCGCTACTTCTTCCGCCTACACGATCCTACGACACTGCATCGTCAAGGTAACGACCGCGGAACCCAGTATAGATCGGCCATATTCGTTACGTCGGAAGAGCAGAAGAAGATCGCCGAGCAGGTAAAGAGAGAGGTGGCTAGCTCCGGTAAGTGGCCAAATGCACTCGTGACGGAGATAGCTTCGGCTTCGGCGTGGTACCCTGCGGAGGGTTATCATCAGGATTACCTGCAGAAAAATCCGAGCGGCTATACCTGCCATTATCTGCGGGACTGAGTTTACTGAGGAAGGGCGTTCGCCTCGTTTTCTTAGAGTTCCACTAGAAAGTCCTTGAACGGATGCCGCGCTGCCAACACGATGGGAGCAGTGGAGTCTGCTGGCATACTCTCGGTATGGAGGAGATTTGCGGTCTTCTCGGCAATCTCTTGACGATTATAAAACAACCGCTCTAGTTCTAGGATGATACCGGAAGCGGTTAGGTTTTCGATGATCCATCCGGCATCCCGCCCTGCAACCCGCTCGGCTGCTGCAGTGAGTCCGGATACCATCACCGGATAGCCGTATGCCATGGATTCGCTTGCGGTATAGAGGAAGGATTCGGGCCAGAGCGACGGCAAAAGGGTAAAAGCGATGCGATGCCGCGCTAGGAGGCCGGGCAGCTCAGATGCTTCGTACCTGCCGGTTACCTCGAAAAATCCGCCTCGATCGAGATAGGGCTCGGAGTGCCGCTCAGTGTAGCCGCAGACGACAAGCTTAATCGGCAGCGCTCGATTTCTTAGGATTTCGACTATTTCATAAATCAGATCGCTTCCCTTGTGCTTTCCGATGGCGCCGAGCACTGCGACGTTGAGGATCGGGAGGGAAAGGGTCGAGTTGTTCAGGGTGCGTAGCGGTGAAGGTGATTCCACTAGCGGCTCCTCGACCTGAATCAAGAGATCGGGAAAGTACCGCCGGTAGATACTCTTGGTATGCTCACTCACCGTTACTATCGAGGACGCATTCTGCAGAAACGCATAGGAGTGTTCGCGCCACGCGGAGATCGACAGGTTGCTCGTTTCCGCACTCTTTCCGAAGCATGCAGGAAGGCAGGTTGAGCACTGAGAGAGCCTGGTTTCAGCACCGCAATATCGTCCTGTGTGTCCGATGAGCGTAATAGTTGGACAGGCAAAGAAAAAATCGTGGAGGTGCACGGTGTAGGGAACAGCGCTTTGGCAGATTCGGTCCGTGAGGATATCGTACGCGCTGCCTGTCAACTGATTGACGACGATCTCCTCTATATTCAAAGTTGATAAGAGCTCCTGAAAGAGCCTATCGTCATGCATGAAATCGTTTATTCGCAGACGATCCTGCTCCGCCTCCAGTGAGCGCTGGATAAAGATATCCTCCGATGTGGCATTGAGGATCAGCGCCTCTCCCTCTCTGCATCGCTGCCGGAGGAGCTGCTTCAAGTACGTGCTCGAGCCGCCGCCGAGCTCGGTGTTGTGCACGTAGAGGGTCACTGAGGACCGCGCACTGTTTCGTAAGAGCAGGAGGTGCATGAAGGTTCGTAGAGGTTGGAGCGGGTCGATGCTCATAAACTGCCGGATCGAGGCATCGTAGTCCGGATGAATCAATTGCAGCTTGGCTAGATTGAGGTCGAGCAGCTCCGAGCGATTCAGATTAGAGTTCTTGGCAGATGCTCCATCCACGTGCGGGACAAAGAGGTTAGTTGCAGCGACGTTTCTCAAGCCAGCATGAATGACCCGCACGCACCAATCGTTCTCTTCGCCGTACATCTTCCGGAAGAGGTCTGCATCAAGAAATCCGATCTGATCATACACGCTGCGACGAGCAGCGAGGCAGAATCCCACGCCGGTCGGTATCGTTATGGGCTCCGTCCCTCCGTGCTGGGCGAAGAGGGAGTCGAGGCCCAATAGAGCGTCCCGGTCAAAGCTCTTCTCGTAATCATTAATTGGTTTGAACGAGCAGATCGTCGCCGCATTAGAGAGCGGGGTCACCGACCCGATTGATCGATCCGTTGCCAAGGGCGCTATCAGTCGAGAGAGCCACTGAGGAGGTGCAAGGGTGTCGGAGTTGAGAAGCACTACGTATGGATTGGTGCCGGCAGCGATCCCGAGATTCACCGCTCCTGAGAAGCCTGCATTTCGGCTGAGGCGTAGGATCGTCAATGCGTGAATGCTGGTTCCCCGAAGCTGTTGGGGGAGAGATGACAATATCTCGTCGATTCGAGGGTCGTTACTGTAATCATCGACTACAATGAGGTGACTCGGGAGATCGGTATTGTGGAGCAGTGCATTGAGGCAGTTTTGTAGCTCATCCGCGGCGTTATAAATGGGAACGATGATATCGACCAGGCGGCCCGGGGTGTGTGATGGAGTCGAAGAGGGCAGGATCGGTGCTCGCCATGCTCGAGTGCCTGATGCTGCTGTGAGAAGGTCGATACCTATGTGTGGAGATGTACGCGTTCTAGTATGTGTGTCTGCCGAAGCTTCCTTCAAGATGGCGCTCACGGTTGATGCCGTCGTGGTCACTCGAAACACCCCGGCCGTTCGCAACTGTGAGGCGCTATGAGCGTCCTCCGCAACGACTAGATCTGCCATATTCGAGAGCTCAACGAACCACGACAGAGAATACACAGCGCCGAGCTGATCCACTAAGGTTACCAGGTGGTTTCGTGTGAGGGAGACCTCTGTGCCGAAGGTGTAATGCTCTCTTTGAATGTATGAGGATGACGTGAGCGCATTGTCAGATACCGTAGCACGTGGATCAAATATGATCTTGCCGCGCGCGTGGGGGGCAGTGGCAAGGATGAGCCTTAAACCTCCAGGTTGAGTAATCCAGATAAAATCCGACACGTGAGCGTGGTGCTGAAGGAGTGGGCCCAGCTGGGCGCTCTGCTCGGCTGAGACACACGTGATCTTCTTGTCGAGAGAGGCTCTACCGCTACCCTGTTGCGCTGAAGGCAGTCTGTCGGTTTCGAGGAGTGTAACTGAAAAACCTTCTTGAACGAGATCTTGAAGAGTGACTAGGTATCGTCGACTTCTATCCGATACAGAGTCGAATGAATCCGTCACGAAGAGTATGCGATTCGGTTGAGATGTCGCCAGCTGCCCAGGAAAGGATCGATCCATCACTCGTGAAGGGCTGGCGGAGAGGAGTTCTTCTGAGGTCACCACGGTATTGAGCGTGAAGGCAGTCGTCATTCCGTTCGGGAGCAGTCCCAGGAAAGTTATCGGCATGTTGCCGGTACGGAGGGTAGAACAAGAGATATTTCCTAGGAATCCCGGTTTGCTCCCTGGCCCTAGTAAGGGGAATTTATCGTGTAGATCGGGGCGAGGTTGGGTGGAAAGCATAACGATCGGCTCGTCGGGGATACCTGCCTGAACAACCACGAATTCCGAATCTCCGTGGACGATCCACCCCTCGATATGAATGGTCCACCGCCCATCGGCGCAGGGGATGCAGCGCGCCGAGTCGACGTGGGCCAAAAGCTGTGGTGATTGACCGTCATGTGTCATGGTTTATGCAGACATAGCCTTGATCGGTAAGATGATGGTGAGCCCTCCCGGGCTGCAGCAAAACGCAGTCTCTGTGTCATGTGAAGAATCATTGGCCTTTTAATGGGTTAGCAGGCTTGATGTGAGTTACGAGAGGAGCCGGAGAGCCAGAGCGGGAGCCTGATTGGCTTGGGACAGTATGGCAGCTCCCGCCTGGGCTATAATGTTGCGACGCAGCAGTTCGGCTGATTCTGAGGCTACATCGACGTCCCGAATGCGTGAGGCGGCGGCTTGAATATTTTCACGCGTTGAGGAGACCTGATTTATTGCGGTTTCAAGGCGGTTGTTCAAGGCTCCAAGGTGTCCGCGCTTCTCGCTCACATTGGCGATAGCAGCCATGACCGCATCCAGGGCGGTTCGGCTCGCCTGCATCGCGGCGTCCACGGTGCTGGCGTTGAGTGAGTAGGAAAGCTTGTCTCCTTCAGCCAGCATGAGCGCGTCTAAGGTTCCAGTCGATTTTGAGGTGAGGAAGGTAATCTGAGACGTGGATTGGCTATCGAAGCCGACTTGGAAGGTGAGTGCGACGTCGTCCATCAACATCGTTACGCCGTTGAAGCGCGTGGTCGCGGCGATTCGATCGACCTCAGATGCCAAGGCTACGAACTCTTGATTCAGGGCAGAGCGCTGCACGTTCGTATAGGTGCCGTTGGCGGATTGCTCCGCCAATTCAGCCATACGGGGCAAGATCTGATTGATCGAAGCTAGCGCAGAGTCGCTGATGGACACGAGGGATATGGCATCGGTTGCATTACGGATCGCCACGGATGCGACGCGTGCTTTGGTTTGAAGTGAGTCGACTATTGCAAGCGCAGCAGCATCGTCTGACGCGGTGACGATCCGCGATCCAGACGAAAGGCGCTGGAAGCTCTGCGACAACGAGGTACCGTTCGACTCGAGGAGTCGTTGGGTTCGTAGCGCAGCTATGTTCGCCTGTATCGAAATAGTCACCGTTATACTCGCAGATTACGAATACACTCGGATCAGAGATCGGTAGAATCGCGGAATTTCTAAAGAGGGGTTGGTAGGAAAAGTGATCCCAAGAGGCTTGGGGTGCCGAAAAAAGCACACACGCAGTGTGTGGCCGCACAGGGGCCTCTGTGGCCGCCAGCCAGAGTGCATGGACCGGATTGGGTCAGCGCACCTGTCTGGAGCAGTTATGTATAAAGCGAGTACCCTGAATACACTACGGGCGTTGACTCCACCCGTAGAGCGGCACCTATGACGTTATGACGCACCCAGGGAAGGGAAGGTTTCCAAAAAAGTGAGGACGGAGGGTTTATCTATGCGGTCTCTATCTATCCATTTAATCTGAACAATATCTGTTTGGCGATCTGGGCAAAAGCAAGCTGGATGCGGAATGGGTCCGCAAACCCGATGTATTCTCCCTGTGTGCCGGGTGCAAAGTCCCCAGGCAGTCTAGGAGTTCCGGACGCGGACGGCGGATTGTATCCGACCTGAAACGTTTGGCCTTGCAGGCGGTGCAGGCAACCGGCAGGGACCATCACCGAACGCGTGCCATGGAACTTCGTTTGCGTTGCAAAATCGCAGACATCCCCCGCCGTTGTGACAGTCTTAATCGGATCAAAGGCTATCCGAGCCAGAAAGTTGTCTTTTCTGAGGAAGGCGTTGTCGGAATCTTGCAAAGGGTCGTTATTATAACAAGAATCAGGAGTCGGTCCCAATCCCACAGCAAAAACAGTCCCGTTCAACTCCTGCCGGATGTAATCTGCTGCTTCGATTGTGCAGTAGTACGGGAGCTGGTCAGTATAGGGCACTGTCCGTGCGGGATTTGCGAATTCCACACCACGTACCCCATACTCTCCAGCGGTCCCTGGGATATTAAAATCGAGGCCTGTTAGGCAACCCTGTTTTCTGGAAGGTGCAGGGGTCGGCTCGGCCGCGTTCAGAGAGCCCAGAAATCGAAGGCTCGGTTTTTCGAACCATGGGTCACCACACCTTGCCGGGGTTGGTGCAGGTGTCGGGGTAGGAGCTGGCGGCGTGGATGCGGGTGGTGGTGGGGCAGAGGCTACAGGAAGTCCGTCCGAGTCTATGGGCTTGTTAAATAACGGGAACGAGCTGTGTATGAGTGGGCTCGGAGCGCGGTAGAGACTGCCGTCGTCCCATTCAATCGAATATTGATACCAGTCATCAGAGGCCGAGCTACTCGGTTTAGCAGCTGTAAGGCGGCCGTTGTGTTGTGCGGTAAATACTCCTCGCATAGCGTTCGGGGCTCCGTCCGTGAAGAATACCACCTGGGGTCGCAGCGAAGTTCCGTCGATCGAGGAGTGTGCCCTGAGAGCCTTAATTTCGTCACC
>JBILFA010000220.1:0-8144 GCA_044351795.1 Bdellovibrionota bacterium
CCTCCTTTCAGACCACACGGACACGTAACTCCGCACTCTGGTTCGTCAATAATCCCGAGCTCGAGGAAGCGATCCTAGGCTACGCGGCTCGTTACGTCACTCGCCATGAGGCAAAGATCTACGCCCTCGCTATAAGAGAAATAGGAGGGAGCTATCGCTCCGCGCGCTCACTGAGAGAAATAGGAGAGAAATAGGAGAAATAGTGGGGCGCACTCAATCAAGGACATCATGAAGGCTCAAGGCCTCGGCCGTGAGCTTTCGGCGTGAGCTCAGTCGAACGCTCGGCCGAACGGCATACCGGACTTCCAAGCTCCTCCTCCTATCCCTAAGTTCATCGACACCCTAGAGGCTATGGTTCGACAGGCTCACCACAAGGCGATGAACTCCCTTCGTACGACTCCTTCGACCCACTTGTGGTGAGCAACGTCGAACCATCGCCTGATGACTTCTAGGCCCGCTTTCTCGGTGACGGGATCGCAGGGGTGTATGCAAAGTACCGTTCTTGACAACTTGGCTCACCATTCCAAGCTCTGCTTGACCCCTTGAAACCCTGACGCGGAGCTGGAGACTCACAATCTCGACCTTTGCCCAATCGCCTTCCGGAGGTTTCTGGTGATCGTGATTAGAGCGACTACCGCGGATCAACTACTTGTAAAAAGTGAATTGATCTTACTATCCTTTTCGGTGAAAACTTGCGGCATATATACTCCTAGCTTGTACTCGCAACCAACCGCGCATTTCGTAACGTCTGAACTATTCCGGTTATATAGAAAATGAAAATTTGCTCGTGGTGCTTCAAGCTACTTATAGGCACATTTTCATTCCTTGTGTGCACCTCGGTGCCTGCTCAGGAACTAGCGGGTGGTAATGACCTACTATTAGTAGAGAAAACGCAATCAGATCCACTCTCGATTCAAGTCCCCAACCCGGGGCGCGCGACTGTTTCTATACTGGGAGACGGTAGATTTGCTTCGGGTAAAAAGAGCTTCAGTGGGGAAGTTACGGCAAATGGGGCGCTTAAAACGCCTCCGGTTATCCTTAACGGACGAGGCATTTCCATACATCTTTCCATTAGCAGGCCCAGTGGAGAGCGCATGGAGGACATTTTAATCTCAAGCGTCAACAAAGAATTTGTAGAAGCGATGGCAGCTCGGCCTAGTCTTTACTCCAACGCGGTCCCTCGAACTGGAGACGGCTATATCGTCATTGATCCAGCTAAAGTTAATGAGCCCCCGGCGGATCAGGATATTCAACGCCCGCGGCTGCAAATCAAAAACTCCGAAGTGACGTCGCAGGCCTTGTCGGGCTTGAGCTCCGCGACCGGTGGTTCGGACGACGGAGGGATTGACATGTTTATTGACCAGAATAGTAACACCTCATATCCCAAGGCCACCTGTATCAGGGCATTCATACCGTACACCCGATTCGGCTATGGCATTATTAATTGGCAGATGGCGAATCCACGCATTGCACATACCCTTAAAGATGAGAATTCAGGTAGCAACTCGCCTAGCTCGCTCCGGTGTCCTCGAAGATCCGGCCCCTCAACGGATTATTACGTAGACGGTATCTACAACATTCTTTGGGTCAACCCGGTAAAGGCGCTAAAAATACCGAACCATTGTACGGTTACAAGAGTAAGCGCTGGATTCTACTGCTGCTGTAACGCGGCCGCTGCTACTTTATACGGGAGATGCGGATTTATTAACCCGAGGGATCCGTCACTTCCAAACTGGCCCGACAGCCCAAGGGTTTGCACAAATAGCGAGCTTTAATGGGAAAGTACCTTCCGTTTATAGCCGTAGCAATCGCATCCGTAGCGCTCCTGCTTGCCGCTCGGCAATGCCAGGACCTGCTGGGAGGTTCAACAGCAGCCGCTCTAGCGTTTGCATATTTATTCGCCGCAATATTTATCGCTACCATTGCGCAGGGGTTTCTTAAGAGCCAGCGTATATTCTGTGTCCTCTTATCCTCAATCGTCTCCATCGGGACCGTGCATTTCTCATGGCACTTGTGGTCAGCAGCGCAGCGCCAAGCAGCGGTGGAAAGGGTCGTGGCAGAACTGGAGAAATTTCAAGCCCGCGAAGGTAGTTATCCCGAATCAATTCAAGCCATCGAAGGGGTGCTTGAACCAGGCGTCCTAGAGTACATAGAGAATTACGAACGGGGCCCAAATAATTTCACCCTATTCTACTACCTCGTAACCCCGTCGATTCAACATTGGTACGATTCCGCTAGCGGATGGGGGCATAGCGATGACTAATGCATTGAACCAGACTGCTGAAAAGATTGTCATTCAGCAAAGTTGATCAAATGTCGATAGCCAAGGCGACTCTGCGGAGGTGTCTTGGCTCTCTTCGAACTACGTGCACTCTGCTCACTCAACTGCAAAATCGGACGCCAACCGATCACCGATTCCAAAAGTGCCGATCACCTGTTCCGAAACTACCGATCAGGCGTTCCGGAGCTGCCGATCAGCACCGGGGGCGGGACCGAAGCGACCTTTAGGGGTAAACCAGCACGCACTATTTCTCTCAGTGAGTGCGCGGAGCGATAGCTCACTGAGAGAAATAGTGGGGTTCTAATAATAAATTCCCGTGGGGCTACTCTATGTTTTAGTCCTGTCGCCAGCAGACCGTAATGGGTCGAATTCATTGGATTCAGGTGGCGTCGCAAGAGAAAAATAGTGTTACTTTTTACCCGGACCGAACAGATTTAAGCTCTGCGCAATCTGTAATACATTACTCTGGTTCTGCCCGGTCATACGCAAGCTGATGCAGCTTTTGCCAGGAGCTCTGACGACGCAAGACGTGCCCCTCCTCTGCAAATGACATCTTCAGCATTGGCCTCTTGCTGAATATGTGATCGAGATAAGAAAACGCCGACTGAGGACTCGCCAGCCAATCTTCCTCTCCATGAAATGCAGCTATGCGCAAAGGAGCCCTCTCTGCAGGCACAGGAGGCAAGGTCCGTGGCAACGTTGCCTTGAGCACGATTCCGTCAGGCAGCGGATCGAGTTGCGTCAATGCGGCAAGAACCAGATGGGTGCCGTAGCTCTCCCCTTCAAGGTAAAGTTGAATCTTCCCGGAAAAACGGCTGCGTATGAATTGGGCTCCTATGCAAACATCACGAATCTGCTGCTCCATCCCGCGCCGAACAGATTCCCTTGATTCCTTCTCCACAACGGGAACTGCCCCGTTTCCACTTGAACCGTGATAGTTCAGCGCAAGCACGGTCCATCCCTCTGCCAATAGCGCCGCGCGTGCCGCATTCCAGAAAGGATACTCCTGCCCAAATGGCCCGCCGTGGACGACTATGATTGCCCGGTTGGCTCTACTCTCAGGTGCGGGCTCCCACAGTAGGGCCGGAAAACTCTCCTGCCCGCTACCGAGCTCGATCATGGCTGGTGCCGAGGAGGTCAGATTCAGATCCTCAGCGACCTGATAGTCGCGGCCCGCAAGTTTTCCAGTGGAGTCAAAGATCAGCGCCTGCCTTGGATCAGAGTAGTTTTCAAGGATGCCGCGAAAGAGTCTCTTTTCAGCATCAAAATGGTGTGCCTGAAAACTTCCCTGCGTCGCGGCGACAACCGCCCGCGTCTTCCGGGTGGCAGAATCGAGTTCAATCAGCTCTGTAACTCCACGATATGCTCGGTGATAATAGAGGGTAGCATGAGAGCTGCCAAACAGCGGCTTCTCAATATCAGCCTGCTCTTTCGCCAGAAGTTGTGCCCTTCCATCCGATAGCATCAGCGAGAAGAGCTGAATGAATTTTTCTCCTGCCGGCCTGAACAGCAGCAAAGCTTCTTCAGGGGACTGCCAGGAGATCTGCGAAGCAGTATCAAGCGGCGGAAGTTCATACTGCTGGAGTACTGCCCCATCCCGATCGATCCTTAAGAGTTCCGCCTTGTCTAGGTCAGGCATCAGGAGCAGTTGCCTGCTATCGGGTGACCAGGCGTAAAGAGCATCTGCCTTCACGTTCTCTTTGAGTATCCAGGGAGGAGCAACACCGGCACCATCGATGAGCAGTATTGCACTTAACGGAGCAGGGTTCTGCAGTTGCCCCGCTGCAGTATAAATAATCGCCGATGCATCAGGCGCCCAGAGCAATGGCTGCCTGGCACTGTATGAGGGAGGCACCTCAAGTTTACGGAGCTCCCCGGTGGAAACCATCAGAAGGTAAAGCTCAAAAATATTGCCTTTTGCCTTCTGCTGAAAGACAATCCTCTGACTATCAGGACTCCAGGCAATCGCCAGCTGAGGGCGAGGAGCCTGATGCACAATTTTCTGCTCACCACTCTGGAGGTCGCGGACTGCCAGCTCAAAGCGGTCTTCAAATCTAGACCTGAGCAGCAGAGACTTTCCAGAAGGCGCGTAGCTGAACGGCTCAAAAAAGTGGGCGTGAAATCTCTCACCGGAATCTCTCCGGATGAAACGAGAGAGGAGAAACAATGCAGCTGCGACAACCAGCAGCAGCAGAAGCGCTCGTTTCTTTGCGGAAGAGTCGTTCCTCATAGCGCTTCCATCACTGCCAGTTCTCACGGATCTGACGCCATTCCTCCGGCTCAGTATGCCATTCGCAATAGATTGCCAGACCATCTATCAAGCGCAGCGGACTCTTCACCAGGGCCAGTTGCTTCTTAAGCAACTGCAACGTGTTTGGAATACTTTCAATCTCCAAATCACGATAGTGGCGCAGCTCAGGTTCATTAATAAAGCTGCCGATGGCGAGCAACACCTGCGGAACTTTTCCAGACATTTGCATCTTAAGATCGCGGATCTGCTCAAGCTGAATCCGCATAGCATCCTCAAATTCTTGGGGCTCCTTAATCGAAGTATCGTAGAAAAGGAAACTTATCTGATCTACCAGAGGAAAGAGCTCCCGCAGCTCCTGTGAGGTATGCTTACGCTTCCATGGCACGGTACCGGGCGCAGTTGAGACTACCACTGATGATACAAAAAGCTGTGGCAACTGTTGACGAAGCTCCCGATGAAAGTCGATTACGCCCTGTGCATAGGCCCGGCCCTCGGAATCGGCTCTCGCAACATCTTCAGCGGGGCCCCGCCCCTGAGCGAAATCAATTTTCTCGAAATCGACATGAATGCCATCAACTGACAATTGTTCCACCAATTGTCGCGTGGCTTTAAGGGCCTTTTCGCGCCAGACAGGATCGACCAGTTGTGTAGTGCGGCCCTCAATACCACCAACCCAGGGAAGAATCTGTAGCTCGGGATAGAGATTCTTAATCTGCTTGATGCTGGCGATGGCGCGCGGAGAGATTGTCCAGTCGGGGAGTGCTCCATCGACAGAATAGGGGCCGGAAAAAATATAGGCATAGTTGACGTGATTCTCCTTGAGCGTGCGCGCGAACTCACCAAGGTTCTCCTCAGTCAACGCCTCTCCGCTCGTGGGGGCATATCCTCGAAAGAAAATACTGCGACTCCAGACAGCCAGATTCCGGCCATACGATGCCGACTCGCCAGGCTCTGAAGGGCGCGAACACGCTGGTGCCGCCGAGAACAGCAGCAACGCCAGGAACGATCTAGTGAACCAGGAGGTTACTTTAATCGAATAGTTCGCCATTCGCTCCAGGGGCTCCCTTCCCGATCAACGCGCACTCGAAATCTGAGTGGATCGTACTTTACCACGTACTCCTTCCAATAGGCTTCCGAGAATACTCGCTTAAGATACGATTCCCTGACTTTTAACGTGGTCGAGATAGTTTGCGGGGCAACTCCAACATCAAGTTGAACCTCATAGTTGAGTGCTGCCAGCCCTGACCATTTGAGAACAACCTCACCGGAAGAATTCTCGAATGATATCTCGCTACCCGCGGGCGGGCCAAGGAGTTCGGGTTTAAACATCTCCCCTGCTGCCAACTGATTCCCCGCACGATCGCCCCCCATCGGATCGGGGTTGGCATCAAGCGTCGCCTTCTTTTTCTGAGCATCAGACATCCAGTCATTAAGCATGCGACTAAGCCGCGCAAGCTGCTCAGGATTCTTGCCACTAAGATCAGTCTTCTCGCCAGAATCTTCCGCCAGATTATATAGTTCAATGCGATCAGGAACTTCAGGGGCTACACGCTTTATCATCTTCCAGTCACCAGTTCTGACTGCATAGATAAAGTCATTCACCTTTTTCGGATCGGTCTCCTGATATCCACGATATGAGGTCACAGAAATTGAGGTGCGGTCGATGCTCTCGGAATCAGTAGACATCAGTGAGACAAGACTGCTGCCAAAGAAATAGGGCTCAGCGGGCAACCCGAGCAGCGCGAACAGCGTCGGCATCACGTCGAGCCCCCTCACCTGCTGCGACACTACACGGCCTGCAGGAATAACTCCCGGCAAAGAGACGATCAACGGCACATGCAAAATCTCATCATAGAGTGTTCCGCCACGAGCGGTTGAGGCATGCCCGATAAAGCCGTGTTCAAGGTGCTCGTCCCCATGATCTGCTGAAAAGACAACAATCGTTTTCTCTCTCAGCTTGAGTCGATCAAGTGTAGCTACGATTTCACCAAACTGCTGATCCATGGCGTGCACATCACCATCATAGAGTGCCTGAATAGCTGCTAGGTCCTCGGAAGGATTAAATTCTATGGAACCACGCGGAATGATCATGTAATCACGTACCGCTTTTATCCTCTCAGCAGACTCCTCATTGGGAATCAGATTATCATTCCAGAAGAGGCTGCGATGCGGCTCAGGCGGATCGTAGGGCAGATGCGTCTGTAAAATATGGAACCAGAGGAAAAATTTCGAATCCCGGTGCATCTCAATCCAGCGAGATGGTGAGCGGTCTTCCACGCCGCCACTCATGCCGAGCGACTGAAAGTTCATATCCTGTTGGAAATCCTGGAGGAACGGAACCAGATAGCCACGATCTCGCAATTGCTCCAGCGGAAGATACCACTCTGGTGGCGCTTGCTTCTCACGCGTATTAACACCGTGAATAAAAGACGAGACTCCGGTAAAATTGGAGACCATATTCTCACTGGTCCAGCCCGAAGGATTAATGCAATGCTTGAAAAGTGTGCCGGTTTTGGCGAAGGCATCGATATTCGGGCTGGTTGGACGGGAGTAACCGTAGGCGCCAAGATGCTCGGGCTTCATGCTCTCGGCCGTAATCCAGACGATATTATAGTCTTTGAGATCATCACTTGGCAGAAATGGCATCTGCATGCTGCGCAGCCAGAGCGCTCCGGAAACCGGCCCCCCGATCAAGACCAATAGCCAGAATGAACGACGCCTCAAAATATTCAATGAACCCTCAATCTATAGCGCATAAAAAACCTGGGGGCCGAAGCTATCCCGGTATCTAAACCCGCCCTTTAATGCTAATACAAAGACGCGGTAACGGGCCAGCGGTAAAGCAGAAGGAACGTCCCCAAATTTATACCCCTAAAATTTCTCTCAGGAGCCTGACCGAGAAAGCGGCAGCAATCCTCTCAAATATGGGTCGATTGCGAGGGGCGAAACGGTCGGAGCTTGATGTTAACGAGGGGAATGAGGAGATCACACCTACAGTCTAGGTGGTGATCAAGCAACCTTCTTTCTGTAAATTGTAAAAGTATCGTCATTAGCCATTGTTGATTTCTGTCGTCGCTTGATCTCCCGATTCACAAGCTCCAGCCCGTTAACCGTTCGTAGCTTTCGATGAAAGTCACGAGGTAGTGCATAGATCGCAAAGCACTCTTCGATTTTCTCCTCGAGGAATCGGCCCCACTCTGGAGCGACCTTGTGGCAGGTCTGGATAGTCGTTGGTAGCTTTTGACGGGCTTCGTCCTTACTGATGCAGCTGAAGATGTCCCTGAGCGCTAGTCCGAGCTCCTCTCGCAGGTGTCGCTTGGGGATGTAACTCTGTGCGTTCTGAGCGAAATGAAACTGACAGCGCTGCCACGGAATGTTGGGAAAGATAGCTTTTCGAGCAGCCTTCATTCCAGCGTGGTCATCGCTGACGATAAGCTCAACTCCATGTAGACCGCGCTGAATAAGGGATTGTAGAAAATCTCTCCAATGAACTTCAGCTTCAGAGAATGACGTCGATACACCAAGAACCTCGCGCTGCCCCTTGAGATTTACCCCTATGGCGATGAGCACTGCATGATCGATGACCTCGTCGTTATGACGAACGCTCTCGTA
>JBILFA010000051.1:0-23670 GCA_044351795.1 Bdellovibrionota bacterium
CTGCAGCAGGCCGGTTCGTCGATCCTCGCGCAAGCGAATCAGCAGCCTCAGTTGGCTCTGTCGCTCCTTCGATAAGCTATGACATGACCGGCGGGTAGTCCCCGTCGGTCAAAGTTCATGAGAAAGCCCTTGGGAATGGGTAGGTGCCGCGCTGTGCAGAGGCGGTACGTGACGCCCGTGTTTGCAAAGGGAGATTGGCGAATGAGGTTGGTGACACTAGCGGTGTCTCGATCCCTCACTCGTTCCAAAGGGCTTTCGACAAGGACGCTTTTCGTCCACGGCATCGGTGTATCCTCTGTTCGGTGAGGAAGGCTCGGTGCTCGTGCAGAGCGAATGGCGCACTGTCTTCGGCGTGAGCCGGGCCGGGAGTTGCCTTGTGGGCACTGCTAAAGAGGCAGTTGCCGGGTCGGTACAAGCAGTAGATCCTTGAAGTAGTAAAGTCCTTTGTATGAGGCGCGGGGAAACCCGCGCCTCATCTTTTTCTACCTTGGAGTTTGTAGGACACTCTCAGTGGAATCTAGCAAGTCGATTCGAGTAGACATATGGAAGTAGCGATGCGCGTCCTTATCACGATGATAGGGCTCTTTTTGATGGGCTGCTGTGACAACGAGGCGCTGCCTAAGATGAAGCAAAATCTTTACAGTCAAAATGCCTCGGAGCGAAATGAGGCGGCGCTTGGTCTTGCGCGGTGCGGAGCGAAAGCGAAGGATGTCGTGCCGCGATTGGCAGCGATGTTGTATGACTCCAATGTCGGAGTACAGAGCTCGGCGGCATACGCATTGAGAGAGATTGATACATCTGACGCGCGGCGAGCTCTCGCGCAGGCACAAGCTGCACGCGAGATGCGTCGGCAGCGGCGATAGGTAGAAGGCTGCTTAGTCTCAAGATGCTTCTTAAGGCGGAGCGTTCACCGCAGTGGTAGAGTGTTAGCCACAATCGGTTTCCAACTCTGTGAAGAGAGTATTCTCGGGTCGAGACGTTGCGCCGCAAATGCGTGTACGATGATCAGTGCTACCAACAAGAACCTTGCGCTGTCGGCCCGTAATCTCGTCGGCACAAGGAGAGAGGCAACGAAAGAGCCAGCGGCTCCCCCGGAGATCGCAAGACCAATCAGCGTCACGTCTGCCGGGCGAAGTCGATAGCTGAACGGTATACGGGAAAGAACTACTACGAAGAGAAAGCTCACAAAGTTGATCGAGACGATGTAGCTATGAAAGTGGGGCCATCTAAGCTGATAGATACCGAGGTAGGTGGTGAGCGCAACCATAAGTGGTGCCGCGAGCGCGCCCATTAGATTCCCTGGCCGAACAAGTAGGCGTTTGGAGATACGCACGTTCACTGCAGCCGGTCCTCGCTCGGTATGGATGAGATCGAAGGCAACCGTGCGACCTATCATGGTGTGAAGTGGCGCATGGGTGTTTACGACATCGTTCTCTAAGAATACGACACCTTGTGTAGAGGCGTGAGGCTGAATGATCCCCATTCGGAGGACGGGATCAAAAGAAACTATACGGCCACTGAACGATACCATGTAATGCCCATGTGAGGAGCTTATGTGCGCGGGCGAGTGTACTTGGGGCGGGTAAGGGGCGACAAGAGGGAGAAGGAGAGTTGTGAGGAGCTTTCCCTGGATTCCCTAACCCCTTTATGCGGCTTGGAATTGCTACAACTCGTGCTTATATAGACAGGAAGAAACGGTACCAAAGAACAGGTTGATCGTCGTTGTAACTATAGGATTCCAAAGTGAAATTTCGCGATTACTACGAGGTGCTGGGGGTTGATCGGAAGGCTTCGGCTGAGGAGATCCAGAAGGCGTACAGAAAGCTGGCGCGTAAGTACCACCCAGACATCAACAAGACCAAGGACGCTGAGGATCATTTCAAAGAGATAAACGAAGCCAATGAGGTTTTGAGCGATCCTGAGAAGCGTAAGCGCTACGATGCATTGGGTGCCAACTGGAAGGCAGGACAGGATTTCCGGCCTCCACCTGAATGGGGTCGGCAGTTTAACAACGAGAGCTTTAATTTCGGAGAGAGAGGTGCCGAAGACCTCAATGGTTTCAGCGATTTTTTCTCCGCATTTTTTGGCCAGTCGGCCTTCGGAGGGCAGGGTGTTGGCGGACAGGGCTTCGGCGCAGGAGCGCCTTTTGGCGCCAGCCGTTTCAGTACGGGGGGAGGACAAGAAGCCATGCGTGCTCCCCAGCCACAAGAGGCTGAGCTAGCTATCTCTGTGGAGGAGGCATTTTTGGGTGCAGCCAAGATGATTCAGCTTCAAGAGTCGAGCGGCAAGATGAGAACGCTCAACGTAAAGATTCCAGCAGGGAGTCTCGAAGGGCGCGCTATTCGCATCCGCGGTAGTAAGGGGGATTCTGATCTGTTGCTTCGCCTCAAGCTCATGCCGCACCCCCGCTACTCGGTCTCGGGGAGCGATCTCATCGTGAAGCTTCCAGTGGCCCCATGGGAGGCCGCACTTGGATCGAAGGTAGATGTCGAGTTGCCCGACGGTACGATTAAGATATCAGTACCCTCAGGATCCCAGAGTGGTTCGCGGTTGCGTCTTCGAGGGCGAGGTTTGCCGTTGAAGAAAAAGGATGCGGGGCGTGGTGATATCTTTGTAGAGATACGGATTGTGGTCCCCTCAACGCTCTCGGACGCGGAGCGGGAGATCTACGAGCGCTTGGCATCGGTGTCGAAATTCAATCCACGAGCTGCCGCCTAACGCAGTAGCCGGGTTCTTTGCGTGGTTCGTCAAAAAAGACTCGATAAATGGACGGACTGTGATTACAAGTATCGAGAGAGGATGAGGTTGAAACCTCAATCTGATTTAGCGAGGCATAATGGATTTTCAACGGTTCACTCAGAAATCTCAGGAAGCGATTCAGGACGCGCAGGCTCGTGCGGTTCGACGGGGCAACACAGAGGTGGATGTAGAGCACCTCGTGGCGAGTCTCGTGCAACAGCAAGGGGGGCTTGTGCCGCGTCTTTTTGCGAAGATGGACATTCCGGTAGAGCCCTTCTACGCAGAAGTTGAGAAGGAGCTCGATAAGCGCCCCAAGGTTTCAGGGCCGGGAATAGAGCCGGGCAAGGTCTACCTGACTCAGCGGCTGGGACAGATCTTCGTTAAAGCCGAAGAGGAAGCAAAGCGTCTCAAGGACGAATATGTTTCGGTAGAGCATCTGATGCTCGCTGCGATCGAGGATGACGGGAAATCTCCGCTATCGAGGATATACAAAACCTTCAACCTTTCGCGTGACAGATTTCTTGCTGTGCTCACCGAGGTTCGCGGAAATCAGAGGGTACAGAGCGCTAATCCGGAGGCGACCTATGAAGCGCTGGAGCGCTATGGTCGCGACCTTGTTCAAGAGGCAACGAAAGGTAAGTTGGACCCGGTCATAGGACGTGATGGAGAGATTCGGCGCGTTATCCGGATCCTGTCGCGCAAAACCAAGAACAATCCCGTTCTGATAGGCGAGCCGGGAGTAGGTAAGACGGCGATCGTCGAGGGTCTTGCTCAACGCATCGTACGCGGAGATGTTCCGGAAGGACTACGCGACAAAACGGTCTTTGCGCTCGATATGGGGGCTCTCATTGCGGGTGCTAAATATCGAGGTGAGTTCGAGGAGCGGCTCAAGGCGGTTCTGCAAGAGGTGAAGAAGTCCGAGGGGAGAATTCTGCTCTTCATAGATGAGCTCCACACCATTGTCGGCGCAGGTAAGGCGGAAGGTTCGATGGATGCGGGCAACATGCTCAAGCCGATGTTGGCGCGCGGAGAGCTCCACTGTATCGGCGCCACGACCTTAGACGAGTATCGACAACACCTGGAAAAAGACGCTGCACTCGAGCGACGCTTCCAGCCGGTCGTAGTCGATCAGCCGACGGTGGAAGATACGATATCGATTTTGCGCGGCGTCAAGGAGCGCTTTGAGGTGCACCACGGAGTGCGGATTCAGGACAACGCGCTGGTTGCCGCCGCGACCCTCTCGCATCGATACATCTCAGAGCGCTTTCTGCCGGATAAGGCGATTGATCTCGTGGACGAGGCGTGTGCTACTATTCGTACCGAGATCGATTCGATGCCGGCTGAGCTCGACGAAATAACGCGTCGAATCATGCAGCTCGAAATCGAGGAGGCGGCACTCAAGAAGGAATCCGATCGAGCAAGCCAAGAGCGGCTCAAGGCGTTGATGGACGAGCTGTCTGAAGCTCGTACGCAGGCTGACGCGATGCGGTCGCAGTGGCAGCAGGAGAAGGGCGCGATTCACAAACTGCAAGGCCTTCGTGAGCAGATTGAGCATGTTCGGCGTGACATTGAGAAGGCCGAGCGGCAATACGATCTCAACAAAGCAGCAGAGCTGAGGCACGGAACGTTGCCGACCTTGGAGAAGCAGCTTCGTGACGAAGAGACGTCGATTGAGTCGGGGGCATCGCGCCGATTGCTGCGCGAGGAGGTTACTGACGGAGAGATCGCAGAGATCGTCGCACGCTGGACGGGCATTCCGGTAACTCGGTTGGTTGAGGGTGAGAAGGCCAAACTCCTCAAGCTTGATCAGATCCTGCATCAGCGGGTCATCGGACAAGATGAAGCTGTGCAGTTCGTTGCAGACGCAGTATTGCGAGCTCGTGCGGGGATAAAAGATCCTCGCCGACCGATTGGGTCTTTTGTTTTCCTGGGCCCTACAGGAGTCGGTAAAACTGAGTTGGCCAAGAGTCTGGCTGAAACTCTCTTCGATACCGAGCAGAACCTCATCCGTATCGACATGAGTGAGTACATGGAGAAGTTCGCCGTGTCGCGCTTGATCGGAGCTCCTCCGGGATATGTCGGATACGAAGAGGGTGGGCAGCTCACTGAGGCGGTTCGTCGTAAGCCGTACAGCGTCGTACTCTTCGATGAAATCGAGAAGGCACATCCGGATGTATTTAATGTGTTGCTTCAGATCCTCGACGATGGACGGGTCACGGATTCGCAAGGTCGAACAATTGATTTCAAGAACACCGTCATTATCATGACCTCCAACATCGGCTCGCAGCACCTCTTGGAGGGGATCACGTCGGATGGCGAAATTCGTCAGACAGCGAGAGATTCGGTCATGCGTGATTTGCGTGGGCACTTCAGGCCTGAGTTCCTGAACCGCATCGATGAGATCGTACTGTTCAAGCCGTTGTTGCTCTCTGAGATTAAAAAGATCGTCGATCTCTTGCTCGATGATGTTCGTAAGCGTCTCTCCGACCGGGGTGTTTCTCTGGTAGTAAGCGATGAGGCGAAGGAGAAGATCGCCAACGCAGGGTATGACCCCGTGTACGGAGCGCGGCCGCTCAAGCGCTACATACAGCGAGAGCTGGAGACTAAGATTGGACGGGCGTTGATTGCAGAAGAGCTACACGCGGGGGCGTCGATACGGGTAGGGGTCAAGGGCGATGCGCTCGACGTTGAGACCGCAGCGGCAGATGCAGAACAGGCGGCATAGCTCGTGTGGCGGGCCGAGGGCTCGTAACAAAAATATCCAGCGTGCGTGTACGGCTGCGCTTTCGCGCAGCCCTGGTAAGGTTTGATGTGAGCGTCGGTCAGATCGCGTCGATCACCTGTCCAGTCATGGAGCCTTGGATAGCTTCGACATATTTTTTGCCGACTGTGATCGCGGGTACACCGAGCGTCGGGTCCATTTTGAGTTGAGCAAGGGTCTCTCTAACCCATCCGGGGGCAACGATGTTGAGTCGTATGTTGCGCGGCAGCTCGCGACTCGCGGCGCGTACGAAGCCCTCAAGTGCCGCGTTGCACATGCTGATCAGGGCACCGCCGGAATCGAATGGTATTCGACTGGCGAGACCGCCCGTGAGGATAACTGACCCTCGATCGGCGACCGCGTCCATGCCGAATCGAACGAGGTTTACCTGCCCCATCAATTTGTTGTGGAGGCCTCCCTCAAAATCCGCGTCCGTTAACTTAAAGAGGGGGCCGTATGTAGCAACGCCCACCGCACACACAACGGCATCAAGGTTTGAGAGTCCCGCGAACATCTTCTTGATACTCTCGGGGTCGCTGATATCAACGGAGAGGGATCCGCCTTTACGGCTCGCCGTGATGATCTCTACCTTGTTACCTAACTGCTGAACCACCGCCGAGCCGATTGTTCCAGTTGCTCCAATAATTAAAATCTTCATGAATACCTCTTTTCTATTCACCTCTGTCACATGGTTTGCGGGAGTGCCGCTTCGTCACGTGAACGTGGTCTGAGATTCGCGTGGCAGAATTATGGACTTGGCGGAGCCCGACGTCACCCCAAAATCACCATTGAGCGCCCAAAGATATTCAGCTCGAGCGGGTGGGGTACTCTTTCGTGGCGCCCCCAGAGCAGTGAGAGCCCCGTCCAGACGGGGTCGGTCTATAAAAGGGTCACCTGTTTGTGAGAGCAGTTGTACGCATGGGCTCGATGTCGCCTCATGTAATGTGCATTAATGTCAAGTAGTTGCGGGTGTTGGTGTGTCTTGCACTACATCGTGTTAGCTCTTGATGCAGGTCTCTCGCTCACGTCATTGGCCGAGCGCTTATGTAAAATTCCTCAATGATCTCGTGATTCTGTGATAGCTGGTTGATTGATCGAGCCATAACTCACGAGAGGAACTCCAAAGATGTCGACCCTGCTACAAGTGGAACTTGAAAAACCAGTCGCAAAGCGAAGATTTCGCAGACCCGCAGTGCTCGGGATGGTCGCGTTAGGGTGTGGAATTTTGTCGCTTTCGGGCGGCGTTATCCAGGCCCTATGGGGACCCTTTACTCCGTACCCCTCCTTTACGGAGCAGCTCGTTGAAAACGCGGCTACTGTGAGTGAGACGATAGTGTCTACCTTCACGGGTCAGGTGCATATCAAAGAATCTCCGGCCGCGGTCGTCGATGTTGATCTAATGATCAAGCGCGTGGTCGTGCTACTGAGCCTTGCCGGTATACTTAGTGCCATTCTCGCGTATGTTCGTCGTGAGGACAGTCGAGTGGTTGGTAGTGCTCTTCTAATTAGTGGTTCAGTCTTTGCACTTCACTACCTCTTTTTTCCCCTCGTGGTGATTGCTGTGGTCGGGGTAGTGGTACTGATCACGGTCGCCTTCTAATACCGCGACCGCAAAGTGTGTTCACCTTTCGGCGGCGGCGCGAAACAATAGAGCCGCTCCTGACGAATTGCTGCTCACGTATGAATGTCAATGAACTGGGGAGTATCTACCACCAGTAAGTTAAGCGAAATTTTGCATTTGCCGATCCTCTGCAGGCCCCTTGAGGGTTTGCCGGTGGCTTATAAAGCAAGTTTTTTAACGCAGAGGACGCAAAGGACACAAAGGTAAGAGAGTTCGAATTCACTCAACTTAATGGCTGTAGGGAAGTACCTGCTGTTAGTCGCCAACCTTTTTCAGCAGCCTGTTAAGACCTTCTCTATACGCTCGAGCGCCCAATCGATCTGATCCTTGGTGATAATGAGTGGTGGTGCGAGGCGTAGGGTTTGGAGGCGTGTATCTTTGCAAAGCACACCTTCGGTTAGCAGCTTTTTGGCAAATTCTTTGGCTTTACCGGCGGTCTCTTCAATCTCCAGCCCGATCATCAGTCCTTTACCCCGGACCTCCTTAATCGCCTTCGAAGGTAGCTCTCTCAGCCGCATCATCAGATATGCTCCGAGCTCGGCAGCACGATCGTGCGGTTTCTCCTCTTTGAACAACGCGATCACTTCACGAGCGATAGCGCATGCGAGGGGATTTCCGCTTAGGGTGCTGCCGTGAGATCCGGGAGTAAAGACCTTCATAATATCGTCATTCGCCAAGACTCCCGAAATCGGCACGAGCCCTCCCCCGAGGGACTTTCCTACAAGGTACACATCGGCGATTACGTCTTCGTGTTCGCAAGCAAAAAGTTTTCCTGTGCGCCCGAGCGATGTCCAGATTTCATCAGCAATCATGAGGACATTATTGCGGGAGCAGGCCTGACGTACCGACTTCAAGAAGCCGTCAGGTGGAACTATCACGCCACCCTCTCCCAAAATCGGCTCGATCAAAACTCCGGCGGTGTACGGCGTAATCGCAGCTTCAAGGGCCTCTGCGTTGCCGTACGGAACCAGCTTGAATCCCGGCGCAAACGGGCCGAATCCGCGCCGTGCGTCAGGGGAGGAGCTGAAGCCGATGATGGTGGTAGTTCGTCCGTGAAAGTTGTCGGCGAAGGCGATGATCT
This sequence comes from Bdellovibrionota bacterium, assembly GCA_044351795.1. GTDB lineage: Bacteria > Bdellovibrionota_C > UBA2361 > UBA2361 > OMII01 > OMII01. The sequence goes on from JBILFA010000051.1 coordinate 8,203, forward strand.
CAGCCTTGTCTTCGGGTATACCTTTACTTTCGTATCCCCACCGTCGGGTCATCTTGATGGCTGTCTCAACCGCCTCTGCGCCCGTATTCATCAGGAGCACTTTATCCTTCCCGGTAAGCTCGGCAAGCTCTTGACTGAGATACGCCGCTTGATCGGTGTAAAACGCGCGGCTCACAAGTGTCAGAGTATCGATCTGTCTGTGCGCGGCGGCCGCTATTCGAGGGTTGCGGTGCCCAAAGTTCATCGCGCTGAAGGCACTCAGGAAGTCCATGTAGCGTTTCCCGTCTACATCTTCGAGCCAAACCCCCTCCGCAGAATGAAGGACGGCATCTAGGGGCGCGTAGTTGTGCGCAGAGTATCTCTCTGTAATTTCAATCAGCTCTCGAGATTTCATACCGTTCCACATACTATTCCTGCTAGACAACAAACTCCTACGTGCCGAGCGTGTGAAAATTTTTACGGCGCAACTTGGCTCCGCCAAGATTGCGCTCGCCCTGCTAAAGCGAGTGATTTTTTCAAAAATCCCTCGCGCAGGGTTTAACATACCGATGTGATTTAATGTACTCCTAAGATTGCAGCCTAGAATTCAGATCCTAGGGAGGTGAAGCGAAACAACGCATTCGCGTTGTTTCGCTTGGGGAGGTGCTGAATTTTAGTCGGAGAGGTGTTGGAATCGGCACTTTTGCCTCTTCCCTTTGGTGAATAAAACTCCAATGTGTGCGATACACAAAGTATGGCCGACCCTAACCGACTTCCCTGCACCGTTCAAGGTATTGACCCCTGGTCGGGCGCTCGAGCGCTCGAACTTGTCACTCGTCATGGAATTATCCAGACGCCTGTGTTTATGCCTGTTGCTACTCAAGCAGCTCTGCGCTCAGTGGAGCTGACAGTTGCAGAGTCGCTGGAGTATCCGGTCCTTCTTGCTAATACCTACCACCTCCTGATCCGACCGGGGTCAGAGGTTTTGCGACGTGCGGGTGGAATTCACTCCTTCATGCGCTGGAGCGGTAGTGTGCTGACCGATTCCGGGGGTTTTCAGATATTCTCCCTGAGCAAACAGCTCTCCTTATCGGAGGAGGGGGCTGTATTTCGTAGCTACACTGATGGCCAGCGCATCAAACTTACACCCGAGCTCAGTATAGAGATGCAGGGGATCATCGGAAGCGACATCATGATGGTGCTCGACCACTGCATCCCTTCGACATCAAGTGAGACTGAGACGAGGGCCGCTCTCGAGCTTACCACCCGCTGGGCAAAGCGGAGTTTGGAAGCTCGTGGTGACTCTTCTCAGGCTCTCTTCGGAATCGTTCAGGGCGCGTGTTATCCACATCTGCGACGTGAGAGCGCTGAGCAGATAACGGCGATCCCTTTCGACGGGTATGCCTTGGGTGGTTTGGCGGTAGGAGAATCCAAGGCTGAGCGTGAGGATACGACTGAGTATGCAGCCAAGCTCCTCCCGGCGGACAAGCCTCGGTATCTGATGGGGGTGGGCACCCCGATCGATCTCCTTGAGGCAGTAAGGCGCGGGGTAGATATGTTCGATTGCATCCTACCAACGGCGTTCGCCGTGCAGGGGGTGAGCTTCACGTCGCGCGGAAAGGTTGATCTGCGTCGTGGCGTTTATCGCTTATCGCAGGAGCCTCTTGATCCTACCTGCTCGTGTAGTACCTGTGCTCGCTTTACGCGCTCCTACTTACAGCATCTGGTGCAAGTGAGGGAGCCGGTTTCGGCCCAACTCTTAGGTGTCCACAACCTTCACTTTTATCGAATGCTGATGTTGAGGATGCGTGAAGCGATTCTTCAGGGCTCGTTCAAAGCGCTCTACGAGCGAGAGGAGCCGATTTTAAATGCGGACGACTTCGACAATCCGCCTCAGCCTCCGGTTCGTCGTAGGCGAACTCCGCCAGCGATGCACTTAGGAGAGTACGAAGTCGTGGTGCGAAACCCAGGCTGCGGTGTCATACGCCATAGAGTCTCCGGTGAGACGATGCATTCCGTAAACGATCCTGCGCTCGAGGCGTCTCGTCTCTACGTCGAGCAGACGGGCATCATCGATGAGGTGAACAAGCCAGGGGAACCGCTGGTCATCTGGGATGTCGGACTCGGGGCTGCTACCAACGTGATGGCGTGTATTCGAAAATTAGAAGAAGTGGGAAAATTTGAACGCGATGTTCAAATCATCAGCTTCGAGCGAGATCTTGATCCGCTGCGCCTGGTAACGACCTATCCGTATCTCTTCGATCACGTAAAGCACCGCGCTCCGCACGTCGTTTTACGCAAGGGAATGTGGCGCAGTTCGTTGCTGCCCATCGAGTGGCGCCTGCATGAGGGGGATTTTATGCAGACCCTCGCGGAGGCACCTGCGCCCGATATTATCTGGTACGATCCCTTCTCCTACAAAGTAGACACGCCACTATGGTCAGTGGAGGCTTTTCAATCGGTTCTGGATGCTACACGAGGTAAAGCGACTCGATTGTACACATACTCCGCTTCGACCGCGGTGCGAAGCACGATGCTTGTTGCCGGTTGGTTCGTCGGTAAGGGGCTTGGGACTGGACCTAAGAGTGAGACCACGGCCGCGTATTCAGCTGCAGCACGAACGCAGGGTATCGCTCGCGAACTTCTCGATCATACGTGGCTCAGTCGGTGGGAGAGGAGTGACGCACGGGAGCCAATCGGGGCGGTGGGGATAGATTACATAAATCGGATTAAGGAGCATCTCCAGTTTGTCAGGGTCGATTGAGGTCGAAGTGCTGATCCCCCGGTACATCTGACACACCGCTACACTTTCTCTAGCTCGATAAGGCCGACGGTGACTGTCTGAACCGGCACGTGCTGCTTTCAGAGAGGCGCTCATGAGGCTGATCACCATAGGCTGGGACGGTATTGGTGACTAGCACGGAACTCTCAACGAGGATCGCTCTCTGTGGCGTCTTCGGGCGGAGTGAAAGGCTTGGCACGGTCACCTCGTCGCCTACAGGAGTAATCTTGGGTATAGCTCCTAGATCTCTGATATGACTCCAAGATTAATTGATTTTCCCAGCAATCTTTATGTTGCGTGCGCGCGGTCACTGAGAGAAATTTGGGGGGTCGAGGGCCCATAAAATTCATTCCATCTCCTCCTGAAGTGGGCTATAAACGCCTCGCTACGCGCTTTGTTACGTAGATCCCGCAGCACTCTCTAACCCCAGATAGTTCAGGCGATAGTCTGACAATACCGCCGAAGGAGCACCTCGTATCATGATCGCGCGGTTCATCAGAAAGTTTCACGTTGTTATGGGCATCGTCGCGGCATGGTTCGCGTCAGAACTCACTCTTATAGGTGCTCACGCGGCTCCCAGCGTTACCGAAGAAGAAGCGTACCAAGTCGGTAGAGAGGCATACGTGTACCTCTATCCTTTAATCTCAATGGATGTAACGCGCCGGGTAACAACTAACGTTCCTGCAGGCGTCCGCCCCGGCTTGGGCCCCATGAATTCATTTCATCACATGAGGGAGTTTCCAGGAGCAAACTTCCGGGAAGTGGTTCGTCCCAACTTTGATACGTTGTATTCATCTGCTTGGCTTGATCTAACCAAGGGGCCACTACTTGTGAGCGCGCCGGACACGGGCGGCCGCTACTATCTGTTGCCCATGCTGGATATGTGGAGCGATGTGGTTGCGGTTCCGGGCAAGCGCACCAGTGGAACTTTGGCGAACCGCTGGGCTGTCGTCCCTAAAGGCTGGACCGGTAAGCTCCCAGCAGGGGTCGGACGCATCGAATCACCCACGTCTTATATGTGGGTCATCGGGCGTACTCAAACTAATGGTCCGAGCGACTACGCTGCTGTTCACCAGGTTCAAGATGGCTTTACCGTCAGCCCATTGTCAGAAATTGGGCGAAAGTCGAAGCCGGCTACGTTTGTCGCAGACCGCAGTGTTGACATGAAGACGCCGCCGCTTGTGCAGGTGGATACCATGTTGGCCTCGCAGTACTTTAGCTACGGTGCAGAGTTGATGAAGAAGAATCCTCCGCACATTACCGACTGGTCACAGGTTGAGCGGTTCAAGCGGATCGGTCTTGAGCCGGGACGAAGCTTTGATTTTCAGAGTGCTCCCGTTGAGGTAAAGGCAGCTTTAGAGCGTGCACGAACGGCAGCTCTTGACCTAATGCGGGAGAAGGTTCGTTCGTTGGCCCGCGTAACGAATGGCTGGCAAATGAATACGGACACAGTAGGTGCGTAGGGAAACTTTTATCTTAAGCGAGCTATCGTCGCGCAGGTGGGCCTCGGCGCGAACCAGCCAGAGGATGCTATTTACCCGCTTTGCATCCATGATGATCAAAACGAGCCGCTCGAAGGAGGAAGAAGCTATGTAATGCACTTTGCGAAGAATGAAATTCCCCCTACGTCAGCCTTTTGGTCTCTAACCATGTATGATGAGAAGGGATTTCAAGTTGCCAACCCCTTGGACCGCTTTGCGATAGGTGATCGTGATACGCTCAAATTCAACAGCGATGGGTCTCTGGATATCTTTATACAAAATGAGTCACCGGGCTCGGACAAAGAGTCGAACTGGTTACCTGCACCGGCAACCGGAAGGTTGGGGCTGACCATGCGGTTGTATGCACCGAAGGCCGAAGCGCTCGACGGTCGATGGAACCCTCCTGCCGTTCAGAGGGTAGATTAGTTGCTGCTGTAGCCGAAGGTGGGTTAGCGGACAAAAAGTCTACGACAGGTCCGCGTTGGCAATGTGGTTTACGGGCGAAATCGTTAAATTGTCCCTGTACCGGGGCTCGGGTCGTGGATGAGCGACTCCAGGGCATCAAAGTCCATAGGAGACATGTTCGAGCTGCTGGACGACTGAGATAAAGGGTCGGCCGAGAGCGGATTCTAGATACACCTATCCCTCGCGAATCGGAGATCGCAAAAGGACGATGAAGAGAAGCTTAATAGCCTACGACATTAGCCAGCTTCGGCATCGATAGTGGATGCAATCCTGGAGGATAAGGAACGGTAAGCTCCCCCATCCTCCATCTCTGTCGCACTGCTCTTGCCTCGTGCATGAGCCCCTTGAAAAATCTGATAGAAGCAACTCGCACACTTCTTTTCTCTGAGAGGCACCACATGCGATGACCGTTACGTTTGGGGCGATAGCTTGTGTCTAAAACCTGATTAAGGAGCTTCTCGCGCCCCAGGACTCGCTTGTTGTTGGTAACTCTGAGTCTCGCAGCCCCTGAGAAAATAGCATAGGCGAGCCGAATAAAGTGCACGCCAAATAAAAAGCCCTTCGGAATAAACTCCCTGTTGAAGGGAGCTTTCCGAAGGGTGCCTACAGAGACAGCTAGGAATTACCCTTTTGACTCTTGTGCTCGCTTCTCAAGATACTGCTTGTGCAATTCATCTTGCACGTTACGAGGCACAGGAGCGTATCGAGAGAATTCCATTGTGAACTCTCCTTTACCCTGTGTCGAGGATCGAAGGTCCGTCGAATAACCGAACATTTCAGTCAGAGGAACTTCAGCCTCAATCGTGGTGTTACCCTCTGCATTTTGACTGCCCTGAATTATTCCACGGCGTTGGTTGATGCCACCCATGACCGCTCCTTGATATTCCTCAGGAGCGTTCACTTCGAGTTTCATTATTGGCTCGAGCGCAATTGGCGCCGCCTTCATGTACACTTCACGAAGGGCAGCCATACTAGCGATCTTGAACGCCATGTACGATGAGTCTACATCGTGTGACTGGCCATCCTTGAGCGTCACCTTCAGGTTCATGATTGGGAAGCCAATGAGAGGCCCCTTCACCATTTGCTCTCGGAATCCGTCGTCGACCGCAGGGATAAACTCCTTAGGAATACGGCCACCAACAACGTCATCAACGAACTCGTAGGCCTTTCTCTCACCGTCTTCACCAGCTTCTGTTGGCTCGATAGTTCCCAGTATCTTCGCAAATTGGCCAGATCCACCAGTTTGCTTCTTATGAGTGTAATCGAAATCAGTAGCACGTGAGATCGTCTCTCGGTATGCCACTTGTGGCTTACCAGCGACTACCTCACATCCAAATTCGCGCTTCATACGCTCAATGTAGATTTCTAGGTGAAGCTCGCCCATACCAGAGATGATCATCTCATTTGATTCCTCGTCTCGAGAAACTCTGAATGTCGGGTCTTCTTTACGGAACTTCTGAAGTGCCTTGGAGAAGTTGGTAGTTGCTTCCTTCGACTTAGGGGCAACTGCCAACGAAATAACAGGCTCCGGAACGAACATAGAAGTCATCGCAACGTTAACCGTTGCGTCTGTGAAGGTATCACCAGAGGCACAGTCCACACCGAAGAGAGCAACGATATCCCCTGCGGAAGCTTCCTGGATATCTACCATCTCACTCGCATGCATACGAACCATTCGAGGGATCTTCACTTTCTTTTGGTTGGTGATGTTGGTGATAAAATCACCCTTCCTCATGGTTCCTTGGTACACGCGCATGTAGGTAAGTTGGCCATACCGTCCATCATCCAACTTGAACGCATAAGCAACGAGCGGCTTTGCAGGATCAGTTGCTAGCACAACTCTCTGCTCGTTGTTGTCGATATCAAGACCGATATTCTCCTTCTCGGCGGGATTTGGAAGGTAATCGGCGATTCCATCAAGCAACTTCTGCACACCGCGGTTCTTGAAGGCCGACCCGCAGAATACGGGAACAAACTTCAGCGCTATTGTCGCTTTACGGATAGCTGCTTTGATTTCGTCAACGGTTGGTACCTCCTCCATGAGATACTTCTCGGCAATTGCATCATCGACATCAGCTAATCTGGCGATAAGCTCATCACGATACTCTTGTGCTTGAGCCTGAAGGTCCGCTGGAATTTCCGTCTCGATGACATCTTCACCGCTTGCGCCCTCATTCAAGAAGGCTTTCATGGTAACAAGGTCAACAACTCCTGCAAGAGAATCCTCGATTCCAACAGGGATCTGAACCATCACCGCATTGAGTCTGAGTTTCTCACGCAATCCTTCCATAACTCGGAACGGATTTGCACCAGCTCTGTCGAGCTTGTTTACAAACGCAAGTCGAGGAACGCTGTAACGCTTCATCTGACGGTCAACGGTGATAGATTGGGATTGAACACCAGCAACACCGCAGAGAACCAGAATCGCGCCATCGAGCACTCGGAGGGAGCGCTCTACTTCTACAGTAAAGTCAACGTGGCCCGGAGTGTCGATTAAGTTGAACGAAATATCCTTCCAACTCCCGAACGTCGCAGCGGACTGGATGGTGATGCCCTTTTCGCGCTCTAGATCCATCGAATCCATAGTGGCGCCGACACCATCTTTACCGCGAACTTCGCGAATGGTGTGAATTCGTCCGGTGTAGAACAGAATACGCTCAGAGAGCGTCGTCTTTCCGGAGTCGATATGTGCTGAAATCCCGAAATTTCGGACCCTATCCAAAATCCACTGGTCCTGTGCCATCTTTCTTCAATCCCTTTAGTACAATAAAAAGCCCATACTGTTGTACACTGAGCCAGCCTCGCTTTGTAGCCCCTGGGCTCAAATTTTCGTGCCGGGTTAGGACATCTTACTATTTCTCCTTACTATTTTTCTCAGAGAGGGCGCGGTCAAGCACGGGGCTCAAAAGGAATCTACTTGTGTCGGAGATACACGCATCCCATTGAGCTTGCAGCTCATTTTTAACACAGCGATCTACTCACAAGCTCTGTAATTATATCGCAGAGGCTCGGCTAAGTAAGCGTAGCGTTTATCGATGGGTTATAATTCTTGCAGAGGACCGTGAAAAAATAGCGTCGAGTATTCGCTCGAACGAGAGACGACAAGCTCCGGGGTCATCGGTAAGTTTCAGGGAAGAGACGTATACTAATGGGGACTTCGAGATTCGAAGGCCATAATGACCCAATAAACTTTTTGGCAACATCATCTCTCATCCTCACAATTGGTGAGTTCCCCGCATTCCGTACCTCTGCGGCGAAGCGACATTCGAGGCGGCCTACTCTAATCCACTCAGATGAGATCTACTCCTAACTGAAGGCTATCAAGTTGAGTGACGGGAATTACCACTGAAAGTAGGCCCCCTCCAGTGGTCCTCCAGTGGTCTTCACGCTATAGGAATTGAGAGAACGGTCATATACGTTACCGTGAGGCTTTTAGAATATTTGCAAGTCCGAAGCACGCTATGACCGGAGAGCGAAAATCGGATAATGCTGTTCGATAACAAGATGACCAAAATTAAGCCGAGCGAAGATTCCAATGTTCGCTCCCAGGCAAAAAGAAATGAGAATGAATCATTATCTGACCCAAAACGATGGACAGGTCTTGATATGGCTAAAAAACTGCGGCAATGAGAAGAGGTATACCACCTACACAAACATAAAGCTTTGGGTTTCGGAATATTGAAGTACTCATTCACTCTCCACCGGATATTTCAATCAGCTTATTCTACATCAGCTGGCCATATCTTACTTCAGCTCACAGGGGTTTTTGGTAGGAAAATCGGACCTGAAACTCTGGTAATGGAATTGACAAATGAACCCATCCTGTTTTTTTGCCCCTGAAATTGTACAATTTTTAAGGTGCGAACTTTCTGAGAGTTCATTCGATTACCAAGGGACGGGGCGACATTTCAAGCGGTTTAAACCGAATTTTCTTCTGGTCCGGGGTTGTTTAATGAGTCGCGATTGCTATGACTTTTAAGGGATAGAGGCTTTGGGCAACTGCCGGAGCGCTCCAGAGTATCAGCTCCATGAGTGGTGTGCAGACGAACGGCAATCCTTGCTGGACACGCGAGGTCAGCATCACCACGGTTTAGGGCAACAGGATGCGCGGAGGACGGGACATACAATATGAACTTCACACTAAGCACACGACCCTCTCATTATCGGAGCTTATGGGGATTAGTTGCTTAAAAAGTAACCCCGGACCAGAGGACGTAGAGTCTTAGACATTATTACAGGGTTGGTTTCACTCGGGTGAACGAGAAGTGGATTGGATCGGAACTAGGGGTTGAAACCGTTCACGCTCCTCCTAAAGAGCGGAGAGCGGAACAAGACCATTCTCGAGATGCTCGCTAGCGCGCATCCGAGGTACTACCGTTATGCCGCTACAGTTTCGTACGAAAAGTCGAGCTTTCCTTGCGCCTGCTTGGCGTGCTCGATGGTCAATCCAACTACCTTCCCGTCTTTATCGAGCTCAAGAAGGACATTGTCGTTTAGCTCCTCAGTCTGAGCAGGCTCTCGATCACTTAGTTCAATGTAAAGAGTATCCGTGTCTTCAAAATATTTAACTTTCATGATCCCTACTCCCTAAATTTCCGGTCGAAAAATGCGTTATGAACGGTTTCGCCATCTTCTAAGAGAACAACTCTGAGATACTTGTTCCCTGCCTGTGCAACCTTACCCCACAGCCTTATTCTACCATCCTCTTGGGGTGTTCTTCTACTTGGATTTCTTATAACCTCTTGAATCCACTCATCTTGAATGACCTCTCGATCAGCGAGGGAACGGCGAAACTGAAAATACTTTGTAACTTTCATGCCGCTCTAAAGTGTGCAATTTCCGGGGGTTAGTGACAGATGAAGAATAATCAACTGAACCAGATTGTCGCGCGTGAGCAGCCCCATAGTATGAGCTACATTAGGGCGCGACAACTGGTAATTTGAACGTTATGTCGCTCAATTGACAGGATTAAGCATGAGCCTAGGTCTTGTTAATGATTCCAAGCTAAAATATCCGTTTTTCGCGTCTGCAATCGTGGGGGCGTTTTTGCTTATTCCGCGGTTTTTGGATGCGATGGCCAAGAGCAGACTTGAATATAGTACCGGCTATGCTGCCGCCATTCTTTTGTTTCTCGCACCAGCAGCGATCGTCGGCTGGCGGCGCGGCTTAAACTACGTCCCTAAGTTATTCATTAACGTCTCGATCATGCTAAATCTGTTGGGAGTCCCGATCTTGATCCCGGCGTTGGTATCGCTTGTTGTGGTGAGTCTCTGGCCTAGAAAACTTGATTACTAGGAAAACCAATCACATTTTTGAGAGTATCGGTACATCGCTGATTTTTGGTAGCGAGGGTGTCTTTCGAAGCTTTGATGGATGGTCGGGGTGCTTGCTCCCAGCATGTATCGGCCCGATACCGCAAGTCTGTGTTCCCTGAGCCTTGATAATGGCAGAGATTGCATCTGGGTCCTGAATGAAGGCAACCGGTCCCCCGTAGCCTCGTGCGGAGGGGGATGATCCGCATCTGCGCCTTGCAGATGTGGCACTCGAGCGGGTTGATCTCATATATGCGCTTTATGCAGGCTGCCCAAGAGCTTCTGGGGCGGTCGGGTAGGGGGGCTGTTTCGGGGCTCTCTGCTTCTGTATCGGCAACAGCCGCGAGCTTTGCGCGCTCACCACGTCGGCGACAGGAGTATCTTCCGTAATACCTGGTCAAAGCTCATAGGGCTTCGGCACCTGAGCTGAGAGGGTAGTCAGGAACTCTAGAGCGTCGAACTCAACTCAAAAAGTCCCAAATCAATTCAAATCGAAAAATCGAAAAACCTCCCGATAATACAATCACAGCAATTGATTATCTCAGTTGGATGCGCGCGCTATCGGACAGTAGTGGCACGAGCACAAGCACGAGCACGTGGAAGTGGCTTATTTGAGGGTAAGACCAAAGAGTTAGAGGGTTCATTGCGCCCTACTACCACTGATTTCTGCGAAGAGCCCATTTTGTGAAGTTTAGTCCACGTTGTCCCATGCATGACGATGCGAACCTCTTTATGTTGAGGTAATCACCTACCTGCTTTAGAATGATTAACAGAATGAACCCGTAGCAGCGCGCAGTCAGCCGCAGCAGAGGGGCATTTAGTTGCGCACTCTCAGGTTCATGTGCGTGCCTTGTTTCAGACTGCTCTCTCTCAAAGGAATTCTTATGCTTTCGAAAAAAATGGCCGCGTTGCTCAATAAACAGATCGAAACCGAGGCGAATGCGTCTCATGTCTATCTCTCGATGGCTTCGTGGGTGGAGGTCAATGGATACGAAGGCGCAGCGGCTTTTCTCTACGGGCATTCCGAAGAAGAGCGCATGCACATGCTCAAGCTACTGAGGTATGTCAATGAGCGGGGTGGACACGGTCTGGTTCCAGAGATTAAGGCTCCCAGCGAGAAATTCAAATCTCTTGGAGATATACTAGAGGATCTTCTCAAGCATGAGGTCAAGGTTTCGGCCGAGATAAACAAGATCGTCGATGCGGCGCTGGCAGAGAAGGATTATGCAACCCACAACTTCCTGCAGTGGTATGTTCAGGAACAGATGGAAGAGGAGCGGCTCGCTCGAACAGTCCTGGATAAGTTCAAGCTCGTAGGCAACGACAAGGGTGGGCTCTATATGTTTGACCGCGAGTTGGCTGCATTGAGTCAGGCTGAAGGTAAGGAGAGCTGAGAGATCAGGGCCTCACGGGTGAAATGAAATAGGGCCGGTAGAGAGGTATATCATCGATGGTGGTTCGCCAAGGTTCTGTGGCCGTAAATTGTGAGTGGTTGCGCGCCAAGGGGATCTTCTCGGAACTGCTCATCAAACGCTTGTTCGCATAAGGACGAGATGGTGATCCTCAAGAGTATGTTGGGCATCTGCGGCCTCTTCGCTTTTGCAGCATTGTTAATTACCCGCGGGTCTTCAGGGTACCAGGTAGCTATAGATGTATCTCTAGCGATCACGATTGTGGTTTCCGTGCCACTAGCTTTGAAGTGCCTCAGTTTTCAACGCACGCAGCGGCTAGCTCGAAGGCTTCGCGATAGGCTTGTTCAGGCTCACGGGCTCTGCGCCGTCTGCGCTGTCATCGCTCTCGCTCTTACAGAGGCGGGGCCTGTTCGGACCTTGGTTGGCCTACCGTGGTTTCTCCTTACTGTGGGTGTCGCTGCGTGCGGCGCGCTGTGTAGCTTTCAATACCGAGGACCGTGGCGAATTGAGGAACGGGGCACAGATATAGCATGTATCTATCTCGCGGTAGGAGGTGTGTGGTTCGTAGCGAGCTTGGGCGGATTTTCGTTGATGGGGTTTCATGAGCCGATCGTTCGACTGACGGCTGTTCACTTCCATGTCGCGTCTTTCTGCCTCGTGTTGGTGAGTGCTATGCTAGCCTACAGAGTGATCCAGTCGGGGAGAGCGAGCCCACGCGTTATGAGGTGGGCGTTGGCGGTGCACGTAGTGAGTCCGGCGATCGTAGCGGTAGGTATAACGTTCTCGCGAGTGCTCGAGGTTGTCGGTGCGCTCTCTCTCGTGTTGTCGTGGCTGTCGATTATCGTCATGACCGTAAGAGCAGGCGTGCTGCTTTCCCTTCCTCGGAGGGCAAGATTTTTTCTTTCAACTTCTTTCTTGTGCTTGGGAGTGACTCTTCTTCTCGCCCTAAGCTATTCAGCTTTGCGTATTCCGGTGATCCCTGAGATGGCGCTCACTCACGGTTTGATAAATGCGTTTGTGGTTATCCCTGCTGCATTGCTGGCGCTCATGTGGGCACCGGTTGCAGTGGTGGACGGTGATGATGTGAGGCTTTTGAAGGAGCGATGCTCGTCCATTCCCGTTTCGGGTTCTGGGTGGAGGTTGTTTCCGCTCATTCATGAGCGTTATGAGGTCCCTTTGGGCAAGCTCTCACCTGAGGCTTTCGAGAGGATCGGTGATCTAATCTCCTCGTACCGTGTCTACGCTCCAGAGCTCTTGGAGAGCGCTGCCATGTTTCGAGAGGAGAGGCGCGAAGCTCGAGTAGGTGATCGTATCTACCAACGGTTGCACCTTCTCGATTGGCAGGGAGAGCCGCTGGTTACGTTGCCGTCCTTGGTGGAGGTGGATCGAGCTGAGTTCTCGGAAACACGGAAGGAGCTGGGGTACGTGACGACTCGTTTTCATGTTGGAGTAGGGTGGTGGCGAGTGGTTGTTGAACGCCTTCCTTCGGGAGAGGGAATTCTTACGATTGAGGCAGCTTCGCGGCCACGAGGAATTCTTATGCTCACGCTACCGCTCTTTCGGATTCTTCAGTCGCGTGCCCGAAAGAGTGCTATCGAAAGGATCAGCGCAGTAGCGCGTAACGCTGGATGTACTCAGTAGGCGCTCATGTCTGAAGTCGTTTAGTCAACCGAACCGGCATCGACGTTGGCGTCCTCGAAGGTAATGAGTAAGGTCCCGCTGGCGATCTCGTCGCCCTTCGCTACACCCACAGTCTTCACGATTCCCGCGCGGTGCGCGCGAATGGGATTCTCCATCTTCATCGCTTCTATCACGACCAGCGTAGCCCCGCTTTCGACAGATTGCCCGACTGAAACTTTGACGTCCGACACGATTCCGGGAATGGGCGCGCGTATTTCATTCGGTGTGGCGCGCGGCTCCCTGGTCGGTGACGGAGATGGCGAGGACGAGCGTGGGGTGCTGACGCTCGATTGCAAAGCACGAGGAGCTTGAGAGAAGCTCGGATCAACCGAAACGGAGAAGTGCTCCCCGTCGATTAAGAAGGTGAGGGTCGTGCCTCGTCGCTCTTTGACCTCTACGGGATAGCTTTGTCCCTGTACTGTGACGGTATAGGTAGTCATCGCGGGTCTCTCTCAACAGCCGTGAGGCGTGCATCCGTAAACCAGGTCGAAGGTGCAGAGTGCGTAAATTCGAGACGTCCATCGTTGGTGGCGATGAAGTCCCCCTTCGGTAAGAGCAGATTGAGCCCGGCAGCGATCGCAGCGACAGTTTCCGGTGATACGGAACTCAAATCGCGCAGCGAGCCTTTTATGAAGGTGATCCCTTCGTGGCTCAACGGTGGGGGGAGGGGGGGACGAAGCTCTACCGTACTCATGCAAACTCCGGTTGGTATGTTTTATAAGGGTATATTACCGTGTTTCTTCTTGGGATTACTTTGTCGCTTGTTTTTCAGAAGAGCAAACGCTTCGATTACCTTGCGGCGAGTTTCACGCGGCCTGATAACCGCATCGATGAATCCGAGTTGTGCAGCTTCCCACGGGTTGGCGAACTTTTCGCGGTACTCTCGCACGAGCTCTTCTCGGCGAGCTGATTCATTGCCGCTCTTGGCAGCGTCATCGAGCTCTTTGCGAAAAATAATGCTGACGGCACCCTCGGAGCCCATCACGGCGATCTCGGCCGTTGGGTATGCGAAGTTGAAGTCGGCGCGGATGTGCTTGGAACTCATGACATCGTACGCGCCGCCGTAGGCCTTACGAGTGATAACGGTCACTTTGGGAACGGTCGCTTCCGCGAAGGCATACAACAGCTTGGCCCCATGGCGGATGATGCCGCCGTGCTCTTGTTGAACGCCAGGAAGAAAACCTGGAACGTCGACGAGGGTCAGCAAAGGGATGTTGAAGGCATCGCAGAAGCGCACGAAACGGGCGGCCTTGGTGCTTGCCAAGGTATCGAGACATCCCGCGAGTACCGAGGGTTGGTTTGCAACGATGCCGATTGATTGGCCATTGAGGCGCACGAAACCGACCACTATGTTCGGAGCAAAGTCGGGCTGGATCTCGAAGAACTCACGCCCGTCAGAGATAGTAGTGATGAGGGTCTTGATGTCATAAGGGAGGTTCGGTTGCTCAGGAACTAATGTGTCGAGGTCTGTATCTTCACGGTCTGCAAGATCTCCCGATTGCACAGCCGGAGCGCTATCAAGATTGTTCTGCGGAAGGTACGAGAGTAGTTGTCGGCACAATGCGAGACATTGCTCGTCGTTGTCTGCCTCCAAGTGCGCAACGCCGCTTATGCCCGTGTGGGTATCAGCACCGCCGAGGATCTCTTTTGATACGTCTTCCTTTGTCACCGTCCTGATGACATCCGGGCCGGTTATGAACATGTGGCTGGTGTTCTTCACCATGAGGATGAAGTCGGTAATTGCGGGTGAATAGACAGCCCCTCCCGCACAGGGCCCCATAATCAAGGATATTTGAGGAACGACTCCGGAGAGGAGGGTGTTGCGAAGAAAGATGTCGGCGTATCCTCCGAGGCTCTCTACGCCTTCCTGGATTCGGGCGCCGCCTGAATCATTCAGACCTATAACCGGGCAGCCGATGCGCTCCGCGAGATCCATGACCTTGACGATCTTCTGAGCGTGCATGCCAGCAAGAGAGCCACCGAAAACAGTAAAATCCTGGGCAAACACACACACAGGTCTACCAGAGATAGTCCCGGTTCCTGTGACGACGCCGTCGCCCGGATAGCGCTTGTCCTCTAGTCCGAAATTGGAGGAGCGATGCGTCACGAATTTATCGAGCTCAGAGAAAGAGCCGGGGTCAAGCAGTTTCAAGACCCTCTCACGGGCGGTCAGCTTACCGCTTTCGTGTTGTCGAGTTATCCGTTCTCTGCCCCCGGCCTCTTCAGCAAGGGCGTCTCGTCGCGCCAGTTCATCGTGTGCTGTCATAATCGACGAGATCTTAGCATGAGCGGGGATTGGGAAAAGGGGGAAACCGACTCGGCGGCGAGGTTAAGACGTGTCGGCCCACACCCTTTTG
>JBILFA010000144.1:0-7971 GCA_044351795.1 Bdellovibrionota bacterium
TCTGCCGACCTCCTTTATCGGATCCTTCTTGAACGGCGTACTCGCCACTGCAGTTGCCACCCCGTGCACGGCACCCTTCATGAGCTCTGCGCTTGCGGCGACATTGACTCTACCGATGGCAGCGGGTTTCTTGATATTCACCGCCATCGGTGTCGGGATGAGCGCCCCCTACCTGCTCCTCTCCTGGAACACCCGACTTCTTCAACTTCTTCCTCGCCCGGGAACCTGGATGGAAACCTTCAAGGAGTTGATGGCGTTCCCACTCTTTGCAACTGTCATCTGGCTGCTGCGCGTCTTTGCTCGACAGATGGGAATGGAACCGTTGGGGCTCTCGGTATTGATGGACGTGTTGTGGGGAGGGCTCCTATTGGGCTTTGGTCTGTGGCTATTCGCGCGCTCGGCCCGCAGCGAAAGGCATCTGACGACACGCCTATATCAGATCTGTGCGATTCTCGCTGTAATCGGCGCAACCGCAGTCGCACTTCCAAATAGGCACGAGATCGAACGGAGTAACGACCGATCCTGCGCCGCAGACGACTCCTCACGCGCTGAACCGGACTCCTTCGGCTTGATGTGGGAACCATTCTCTGCGACGCGCCTCGAGACACTCCTCACTCAAGAAAAGAGTGTCTACCTCGATTTCACCGCGGAATGGTGTATTACCTGTCAGGTCAACGAGCGCCTCGTCTTTGGTTCGGAGGAAGTTCGAGGTCTCTTGAAGCAGAAAGAGGTCGTCCTGATGCGCGCAGACTGGACATCGAAGAACGCTGCTATCACTGAAGCGCTTCAGGGCTTCGGGCGTAACGGCGTGCCGCTCAATGTGCTTTTCGTGCGCGGTTCTCGCCGGCACCCCGTCATTTTCCCCAACATCATGACGGCTGCCATGGTGGTCGAGGAACTGAAAAAGTTGTGACAACCCGCGATGCAGAAGAGCCCCGCAACGAGAGTGCCGCTCTCGCTTGTGCGCACATGACTGCAGTCAGCTTCAGCACCCTGGCACTTTTGGAACAGTACAGCTATATCATTGATACTTTTCTCGGACATACCAACAAGGAGCCCATATGAAGATAAAACCCTCTCTCCTCGCACTAATCAGCGCATGTATCCTCTGCGTTTCTCAAAGGAGTCACGCCGAGCCAGCAATAGTTGGATCTCCAGCGCCTGAGTTCACCGTCACCGATGCGCAGGGAAATCAGCACTCCCTTTCGCAGTACAAAGGCAAGAATGTCGTTCTCGAGTGGTTTAATCCCGAGTGCCCCTTCGTCAAGAAGTTTTACAAAAACGGGGACATGACTAAGTTTCAAAAACAGGTCGTAGAGGGAGGAGACGTTTGGCTCACAATCAGCTCCTCCGCCGAGGGACGGCAGGGGCACATAAGCGCTACCGATGCCAAAGAGATCCAAACCAAGCTCGGCTTGGCGAGCACCGCCCTCCTTCTCGACCCCGAGGGAACCGTTGGAAAGGCCTACGGAGCACGCACCACACCGCACCTCTTCGTGATTGACGCACAGGGAACCCTGGCCTACGCCGGTGCCATCGACAGTGAGCCCTCAACCGATGCCGATGACATTTCGAAAGCCACAAACTATGTTACCGAAGCGGTAACAGCGCTCAAGTCGGGTAAAAAGGTAGATACCGCTTCTACCGAACCGTACGGGTGTTCGGTCAAATACAAAGGATAAGCCGCGACACCTTGAGATGTCGGAGGGGATACTGATGAAACACAATCCCCTCCGATACGAACAACCCAAACGGCGTTAATTAGATCTCTCTACAGAGATATATAGTTAAAAGGGTTGCATTCCTACAGCAATCCTTTGTAATCATGCTCCCGATTTAAGATGTTGAAGCGACTTGTCATAGTAGAATCGCCCACAAAGGCTCGTACCATCGAAAAATTCCTGAGTAAGGATTTCGTGGTGTTAGCTTCCTATGGCCACGTCCGTGACCTTCCCAATAACGCAGCCGAGATTCCGGCAGCCCTCAAGAAGCAAAAGTGGTCTCGTCTCGGTGTCAATGTAGATGAGGACTTTAAGGCCCTCTACATAATCCCCGGCGACAAAGAGAAGCGGGTCAAAGAACTCAAGAAAGCAGTTGAGAACGCCTCAGAAGTCTATCTCGCAACCGACGAAGACAGAGAGGGTGAATCTATCAGTTGGCATCTTCTCGACGAACTCAAGCCGAAAGTGCCGGTTAAACGGCTCGTATTCCACGAAATCACCAAGAAGGCGATCGAAGAGAGCCTTCAACACGCTCGGCAGATCGACGAAAACCTGGTCAAAGCCCAGGAGACTCGACGAATCATCGATCGTCTCTACGGTTACTCGGTGAGCCCGCTACTGTGGAAGAAGATGGTACCCCGCTTGAGCGCAGGCAGGGTTCAGAGCGTTGCGATGCGACTCCTGGTAGAGAGGGAGCGTGAGCGCGCCCGCTTCAGGTCAGCCGATTATTGGGATCTCAAAGCGGTCTTCGAGGCGGCGTCTGATCCCTCGATACCGTTTGAAGCACAGCTGACCCACCTCGGAACCAAGCGGGTAGCCGGAGGAAAGGATTTTGATCCTTCAACAGGCCAACTTACCAAGAAAGACGACGTTGTCCTCCTTAACGGTGAGACCGCTCAAAAGCTGGCAGAGACCCTCGCGCGAGCTACCCCGAAGGTCAAAGAGGTCGAGAGCAAGCCCTTTACGCAGAGGCCCTATCCGCCCTTCACCACCAGCACTCTGCAGCAAGAGGCCAACCGAAAGCTCGGCTTCGGAGCGAAGCGCACTATGGCTGTCGCGCAGACGCTGTACGAAAACGGATTCATCACCTACATGCGTACCGACTCAACCACACTCTCGGAGGAGGCGATCGGCGCGGCCCGCTCTCATATCGTGCGCGAATTCGGAAAGGAGTTTCTACCGAACGAAGCACGCGTTTACAAAACCAAGGTAAAGAACGCTCAAGAGGCGCACGAAGCGATCCGTCCAGCCGGAGCTGAGATTACTCCACCAAGCATCGTCAAGGACAAGCTCGGTCTCGAAGCAGTGCGGTTGTATGAGCTGATCTGGAAACGCACGTTAGCTTCCCAGATGCGCGATGCAGAGGGCACCCGCGTATCGGTCTCTATCGCCGTGGAAGACGCTATCTTCCGCGCATCTGGAAAGACGATTTCATTCCCCGGCTTCCTGCGCGCATACGTAGAAGGTTCAGACGATCCCGAGGGCGACTTAGCAGAACAGGAGCGAAACCTCCCTCCGCTCAAGCAGGGAGATCCGGTAACGTCACGAGGCTACGAAGTACTGAAGCACACCACTCAGCCCCCTGCGCGCTACACTGAAGGCAGTTTAATCAAAGAGCTCGAAAAGCTCGGCATCGGTCGGCCGAGCACATGGGCAACGATCGTAGACGTAGTTCTTTCGCGCGACTACGCCTTCAAGAAGGGCTCTGCTCTCGTACCGAGCTTTCTCGCCATTGGGGTAACTGGACTACTGGAGAACTATTTCTCCAACCTCGTTGACTACGAGTTTACCGCGAACCTCGAAGATGATCTCGATGCCATCTCGCGAGGAGAGAAGGATAACCTTGAAAAGCTACGCACGTTCTACTTTGGCGATGACCAGTCATCGCTTGGATTGAAATCTCTGGTCACCAAGGGCGAGGAGACGATTGATCCGCGAGAAGTGTGCGGTATACGTCTCGGCAAAGACTCTCAGGACCGTGATGTAGAGGTGCGCATTGGACGATACGGGCCCTTCCTCTCCAACGGCGAAGCCCGTGCAAGCATCCCAGACTCGATCCCCTTCGACGAGCTTACCGTTGAGAAAGCGGAGCAGCTCCTGATTGAGGCAGCCAAAGGACCTGAGTCGCTCGGGCCGGATCCAGACACGAGCGAGCCGGTCTACCTCAAGAAGGGTCGCTTCGGTCCCTACGTGCAACGTGGTGACATGGTCGAAGGTGGAGAGAAGCCGAAGATGGCTTCGCTACTGCCAGGTATGCTGCCTGAATCCGTGACCCTCGAGGTTGCATTGCAGCTCCTTTCGCTTCCGAAATCGCTCGGCAAAAATCCCGAAAACGACGAGGACATTACTGTCGCGAGTGGTCGCTTTGGGCCGTACGTCAGGTGTGGCTCGGAAAGCAGAACGATCCCCGCGGACGAGCCCCCCTATTCTGTTACCCTGGAACGGGCTCTGGAGCTGTTGAAACAACCGCGCACTCGCGGTCGTGCTGGAAACCAGCCGAAGACATTAAAAGAGGTAGGGAAGCACCCTGAGTCAGCTAAGGCGATCGTCATCAAGAGCGGTCGATACGGACCCTATGTCACTGACGGCGAGATCAACGCTTCGCTTCCACAGGGCGGAGATCCTGAGACCCTCACCATGGATGAGGCCGTAGCGCTCCTCGCGGCCCGTGCTGCCAAAGCTCCTACGAAGGGACGGCGCGGAAGCAGGGGGGCGGCGAAGGCCAAGGCTACACCGAAGAAGAAAGCCGCTAGTGGTGACACGAGCAAGAAGCCGCGAAGCGTAAAGAAAAAGGCGGTCTAAGACTAGTCCATAGCCCAGCGAGGCGGGGCAAAACCAGGCTGACCCGTTATGTTGTGTAAGCAGAGGGGTGTTTCCTGGGGGCGGCCTAGCCCGCATATTTCATGAAGCCTGCTACTGCGAGCGCCGATAATGGCGCTTTTTCGGTCCAAAAAACTATTTTCCGACCGGAAGGTATCTCGATACGATTCCGCTCGGAAAATAGTTTTTTGAATTCGCCCTTCGGGCCCGAAAAGTCACCATTCTCGGCGCTCTCGCGACGCAGTTTCATGAAAAATGCGGCCTAGTCCAATTCACTCCGATAAGAACTCTTCCGAACTGTAGGGGACTGAATCGACTGACGAAATTGTTACTGACAAGTAGAATGCCGAGACTATCGCTGTGCTGTGATAATTCTCTACAAGGAAGTTTGTCTACCTAACTACCCAAGAACATTTGTCGGACAGCGATTTGTCTACTCGATTCGAGATCTCCCCCCTCTTTTAGCGTGAGGCGCATCGAAAATACGTCGCATCGGTCGCTCAGATCTCTATAATAAGGGTATGAGATATAAAATGTGGTTATTACTCAGTGCTCTCAGCATCGTGATCTTGGCACCTACTTACGAAGCCAGTGCCACAGCGGTTTACAAGCGCATTCCTCGGAGCTATTCCGGGGGAGTGTACCTGGCTCATAAACGTCTGGTGAAGAAAGTCGTTGCTCCCACCGCCGTTCGATCACAGAGGTAAGGATACACTCATACCTCCCCACCACTGGTCAGTCGTATAACCATCGTTACCGTTAGAGTACGAAATGGTGGGCGTAACCGTAAGGGACCCGAGAGGGATATCAGTTGATAGTCCTAGGGTACTTTGCACATAACCATTTCCTGCCCAATAAGGGGTCGCATTGCTAGTAAATCCAGAATTGGCGAAGAGAGTCAGATTCAACCCTGATTCCTCGCTACCTTCGAAAGTGTGACTGAGTCCGACTTCATAGTACTGGCACGTATAAGCTCGGTACTCGTGGGCGAGCATTACGTAAGGTTGAAGCAGCGCGTCCCATGATATCGTAGCAGTTACCTCACGCGAGCCTGGAAACGTATTAGCCGTACCATTGCGATACAAATACCAGTAGTGAACAAATGAGAACGTCACTGCGTCCCAAGTGAAATCGTAACCGATCCCCTCGTCCATCTCGATGAACTTGGTTGCATACTGTTCGCCTTGAGCTGGCAGCTGCATCCAATGAATGAGTGAGAGGTTACCGTATGCACCCAAATTAAAGTTGCCCTGTATGCTCGGCTGAATGGACAGTCCGTCATAGAGATTGATGCTGCGGAACATGTAAGCGGAATATATGCCAACGGATGACGTTAGGGTAAAGAACTCCTCAGATTCTTCGTCCACACTAGCTGTGTTCGAACTACGTGCGACTGAATCTTGGCCAGTCAAAGGTGGCAACGCGCCTTCTTGAGCGTAGCTCCCAACAGGAGCGAGCGGCCCGAGCGCAAACCAAACCACTATTAATAATAGAGCTAAAGTACTTCGTCGCATTCCCTTGCCGCTAACTAGATCCCTTTCCTTGTCCTAGTCGTGGGGTAATCGTGAAATCACGGAAAAAACTTTACGTTTATAAATCCGCTAAGGCCTGTATGGAAAAGAGGCGCGCTTTCTCAACCCCTAACGAACATCGTTCGACCAGCCTCTTGAGTGATGTCATACAGATGGAAAAATGCGTCACTGTTGGCCTTGGGAAGGCATAGGTTCATGGAAGATAGAAAACAGAAGCCCAAAGGGTCCGATACGGTCGCGCAGGGGCCTTTCTGCCTTCTGCCGATTTCCTCTTGGCTGAAACCTACCAATGATGTGGTAGACACCGAAGCACACTCATTATCACCTCAAAGAAGTTCGTCCCTATTCGACAGACCTCCGACTGCCAAACCCACCGAACCTTTAGCAGCTAAAGACGCCTCTCTCACTCCACGGACTGCGCCTCATGTCGAGGCGCAAATGGAGCTCCTTTCGTTTCTAATCGTCGACGACGTGCTAGCGAGCTGCCATGTAGCACACACAATATTGCGCGCTCTAGGTATACCTGCGAAACAGATTCACATCGCCACTAACCTGTCTGAGGCCTTACGCGTGATTCGGACTACCTCAATACAGATGATTATAAGCGATTTGAATCTCAAAGGCGAATCGGGTCTAGACCTACTGGAGGCTATTAGGGCCAGGATGGAAACGAGACACATTTCATTCCTCCTCGTGACAAACCAACCCAATCTCAAAAAAATCGCAGAGGCAAAGAAGTTAGGCGTCTCGTCATGCGTTCTCAAACCGCTGAGTATCGCAAATTTGCAGCAACACATCGAATACTCACTTCAGGCACCTCAGCCCCTATAAACCCTGCGCGAGTGATTTTTGAAAAAAATCACTTGCAAGAGCAGGGCGAGCGCAATCTTGGCTTGCCCAAGTTGCGCCGTAAAAGACAAAAAAACACGCGGGCTGCAGAAAGGATCTATCTAGGCGTTGAAAAAAGTAAGATTATTAATGTGTGGGTCGACTTTTAACCAAGCAAGAACGCAAATTACTGGAGAAAGAGCTACGGCTTCAAGCGCTATGCGCGTTTCTCAGATAGAATTAAGTGCATTTTGTTACTCGACGCAGGCAAGTCACCAGAGAGCATCGCAGAGTATCTGTTTTTAAGCCGAAATACGGTCGCCAACTACTTAAAGAGATACCAAGTAGGTGGCTTAGAGGACTTGGTGTCTGACGACTACCAAGGGAGCGAATGTCGATTAAGCGAAGTTCAACAACGAAAGCTTGCTCAACATTTGGAGGAAACGCTCTACCAGACGGTTTCTTCAATCAGGGAACACATTTGAGGCAACATACAGAGTCACGTACAGTCTTAGTGGTTTGCGGCATCTCCTGCGCCGACTTGATTTCGTGTATAAGAAACCTAAGGCTATACCGGGCAAAGCCGATAAAGCAGAGCAGGAGAAGTTCTTGCGCATGATTGAGGCAAAACTCGCAGAAAATAGCCGAGAAACCGCCGTTTATTACGCTGATGGTACTCACCCACAACATAATACACATTGTGCACACGGTTGGATAAAGAAGGGCCAGAACAAAGAGATTAAGACCAACAGTGGCAGGCAGCGGGTCAATATCAACTGCAGTGGTCAATGCACACGATCCCACTGATGTCGTTATTAGGAGAGCGCCTCCATTAATGCTCAATCGACAATCGCTTTGCTCAAAAAGCTGGAGCAAAAAAACAGATCTCTCCAACGCATCTTTGTAGTGGCTGATAACGCTAGGTACTACAGAAATCGAACAGTAAAAGCCTTTCTCGAGACGTCCAAGGTGCAGATCATATTTCTACCTCCTTACTCTCCCAACCTGAACCTCATTGAACGCTTGTGGCGATTCCTAAAAAAGATTGTCTTATACAATCGGTACTATGA